>JBIIQK010000048.1:0-8869 GCA_044342135.1 Cyanobium sp. | reverse complement strand
CCAACCAGCGGCTGAAGTCCAGGGCGACTTCAGCCCCTGCAGACCCAGTCTGTAGAGTGACGCCCTCGTTTTGTAGACCTCTCGGAGACCTCCCCCGTGGCCCGCGCCTTTCCACTGGAACGCGTCAGAAATATCGGTATCGCCGCTCACATTGATGCGGGCAAGACCACCACGACAGAACGGATTCTGTTCTATTCGGGTGTGGTGCACAAGATGGGCGAGGTGCACGACGGTGCCGCCGTCACCGACTGGATGGAACAGGAGCGGGAGCGCGGCATCACCATCACCGCAGCTGCGATCTCCACCAGCTGGAAGGACAACCGGATCAACATCATTGACACTCCGGGCCACGTCGATTTCACCATCGAAGTGGAGCGCTCGATGCGGGTGCTCGACGGCGTGGTCGCTGTCTTCTGTGCCGTTGGTGGCGTTCAGCCCCAGTCGGAAACGGTCTGGCGCCAAGCCGACCGTTACAACGTGCCCCGCATCGTGTTCGTCAACAAGATGGACCGGACCGGCGCCAATTTCCTGAAGGTCTACGAGCAGATCAAAGATCGCCTGAAGGCGAATGCTGCTCCAATTCAGCTGCCGATCGGCGCCGAAGGGGAGCTCAAGGGAATCATCGACCTGGTTCGCAACAAGGCGATCATCTATACCAACGACCTTGGCACCGACATCATCGAGGGCGAGATCCCCGATGACATGAAGGACGAGGCCCAGGAATGGCGGCTGAAGCTTATGGAGTCGGTTGCCGAATCCGATGAGGAGCTGATTGATGCATTCCTCGAAAATGGAGAGCTCACCGAAGAGCAACTGATCAAGGGTATTCGCAAGGCCACCATCCACCACGGCATGGTGCCGATGGTTTGCGGTTCTGCCTTCAAGAACAAAGGCGTGCAGCTGGTGCTCGACGCTGTGGTCGACTACCTGCCCGCTCCAGTGGATGTGCCGCCGATCACCGGTCTGCTGCCCGATGGCACCGAATCCAACCGTCCCTGTGACGACAACGCACCCTTTAGCGCCCTGGCCTTCAAGGTCATGGCAGACCCCTACGGCAAGCTCACCTTTGTGCGCATGTACTCCGGGGTTCTCAACAAGGGCAGCTACGTCCTGAACTCCACCAAGGACAAGAAGGAACGGATTTCTCGCCTGATCCTGCTCAAGGCGGACGACCGCGAGGAAGTGGACGAGCTGCGCGCCGGCGATCTCGGTGCGGTCCTGGGCCTGAAAGACACAACGACCGGCGACACCCTGTGTGTCGACTCCGACCCGATCATTCTCGAATCGCTCTACATCCCCGAGCCGGTGATCTCGGTGGCCGTTGAGCCGAAGACCAAGGGAGACATGGAGAAACTCTCCAAGGCTCTCCAGTCCCTCTCGGAAGAAGATCCCACCTTCCGGGTCTCCACCGACCCAGAAACCAGCCAGACGGTGATTGCCGGCATGGGCGAACTCCACCTGGAAATCCTGGTGGATCGGATGCTGCGCGAATTCAAGGTGGAAGCCAATATCGGCGCCCCCCAGGTGTCGTATCGCGAAACCATTCGCAGCAGCTCCAAGGGCGAAGGTAAATTCGCCCGCCAAACCGGTGGCAAAGGCCAGTACGGCCACGTGGTGATCGAGATGGAGCCCGGCGAGCCGGGTTCAGGGTTCGAATTCGTCAACAAGATTGTTGGTGGCATCGTTCCCAAGGAGTACATCGGTCCAGCCGAAGCTGGCATGAAGGAGACCTGCCAATCCGGCGTGATTGCAGGCTTCCCCATGATCGACGTACGGGCGACCATGGTCGACGGCTCCTATCACGACGTCGACTCTTCGGAGATGGCGTTTAAAATCGCCGGATCCATGGCCTTCAAAGACGCCGTCAAGAAGTGCAACCCCGTGCTTCTTGAGCCGATGATGAAGGTGGAAGTCGAGATCCCCGAGGATTTCCTCGGATCGGTCATCGGCGACCTCTCATCCCGTCGTGGCCAGGTCGAAGGACAGTCCATTGACAATGGTCAGTCCAAGGTCCAGTCGAAAGTGCCCCTGGCCGAAATGTTCGGCTATGCCACCCAGCTCCGATCCATGACCCAGGGTCGGGGTATTTTCTCGATGGAGTTCAGCCATTACGAGGAAGTTCCTCGCAATGTGGCTGAGGCCATCATCTCCAAGAATCAGGGCAATTCCTGATCTTTCCTTAACCCTCCAACCCCCGATTCTTTCTACTCATGGCACGCGAGAAGTTCGAAAGGAACAAACCCCACGTCAACATCGGCACCATCGGCCACGTTGACCACGGCAAAACCACCCTCACGGCTGCCATCACCAACGTGCTGGCATCCCAAGGCATGGCTAAGGCCCAGGCCTACGACGAAATCGATGGTGCTCCTGAAGAGAAAGAGCGGGGCATCACCATCAACACGGCGCACGTCGAGTACGAAACCGAAAAGCGCCACTACGCCCACGTGGACTGCCCCGGTCACGCGGACTACGTCAAAAACATGATCACCGGTGCCGCCCAGATGGACGGCGCCATCCTGGTGGTTGCCGCCACCGACGGCCCCATGGCCCAAACCAAGGAGCACATCCTGCTGGCTAAGCAGGTGGGCGTTCCCGCCCTGGTGGTGTTCCTGAACAAGAAGGACATGGTCGACGACGAGGAGATCCTCGAACTGGTCGAACTGGAAATGCGCGAGCTGCTCAGCAGCTACGACTTCCCCGGCGATGACATCCCCGTGGTGGCTGGCTCCGCCCTCAAGGCCCTGGAATTCATCCAAGGTGGCAACAAGGCCGAGCGCGGTGCCAATGAGTGGGTTGACAAGATCCTCGACCTGATGGATGCCGTCGACGAGTCGATTCCCGAGCCCGAGCGCGAAGTCGACAAGCCCTTCCTGATGGCTGTCGAAGACGTGTTCTCGATCACCGGACGTGGCACCGTGGCCACCGGCCGGATCGAGCGCGGCAAGGTGAAGGTGGGCGAAACCGTGCAGATCGTGGGTATCAAGGACACCCGCGAGACCACGGTCACCGGCGTGGAAATGTTCCGCAAGCTGCTCGAAGAGGGTCTGGCTGGCGACAACTGCGGACTCCTGCTGCGCGGCATCCAGAAGGAGGACATCGAGCGCGGCATGGTGCTGGTGAAGCCCGGCTCCATCACCCCCCACACCAAGTTTGAGGGTGAGGTGTACGTGCTCAAGAAGGAAGAAGGCGGCCGCCACACCCCCTTCTTCGCTGGCTACCGCCCGCAGTTCTACATCCGTACGACCGACGTGACCGGCCAGATCACGGCCTTCACCTCCGACGACGGCGCGAACGTGGAAATGGTGATGCCCGGTGACCGCATCAAGATGACCGGCGAGCTGATCTGCCCGGTGGCCATCGAGCAGGGCATGCGCTTCGCCATCCGCGAAGGCGGTCGCACCATCGGTGCCGGCGTGGTCTCCAAGATCATCGCCTGAGCCTGAGGTAGCGTTTTGGGGTGGGTCATCTGACCCACCCCTTGCGTCTCACATCTCGCACCTCGACAACCCAGCTCCATCAGCCACCCGGGTGTCCCGCCCAGGGGCTTCCCGACGCCCGTTCTGACATGTCCACCGCCATCGCCCAGCAGAAGATCCGCATCCGCCTGAAGGCGTTCGACCGCCGCATGCTGGATCTCTCCTGCGAAAAAATCATTGAAACCGCCGATCACACCGCCGCGACGGCGATCGGCCCCATTCCCCTGCCCACCAAGCGCAAGATCTATTGCGTGCTGCGCTCGCCTCACGTGGACAAAGATTCCCGTGAGCACTTCGAAACCCGCACCCATCGCCGCATCATCGACATCTACAGCCCCTCGGCCAAGACGATCGATGCCCTGATGAAACTGGACCTGCCCAGTGGTGTGGACATCGAAGTCAAGCTCTGAGTTCGAGCTTTCAAGCGCAGAGATCCCAGTAACCTCTGCTTCGGGCCCCTGTCACGTCTGCGCGTGTCAGGGGCAATTTTTCTAGGATGTTGGTGCTTCTCCTGAACTAGCCATGGGTGAGTTGGCCGTACGGGAGCTGCCCCTTTTCCCCCTCCCGGACGTGGTGCTCTTCCCCCAGGAAGTGCTGCCGCTGCACATCTTTGAGCCCCGCTACCGGATGCTGCTGCGGACGGTGATGGCCGACGACCAGCGCTTCGGGGTGGTGCGTTGGGATCCCCAAACCCAGGCGATGGCCTCGGTGGGTTGCTGCGCCGAAATCCTGCACTGCCAAACCCAGGACGACGACCGGAGCAACATCGTCACCATGGGGCAACAGCGCTTTCGCGTACTCGAGATCGTGCGCGAAGCACCCTTCCGGGTGGGTCTGGTGAGCTGGATCGAAGACGAGCCCGAAGCCAGCCATGAGGAGCTGGAGGTTTTAGCCAGTGATGTGGGCCAGGCCCTGCGGGATGTGGTGGAACTCACCGGCAAGCTGATCGGCAAACCGGCCAGCCTGCCCAGCGATCTGCCCGACCTGCCCCGCGAACTGTCGTTCTGGATCGGTGCCCACCTGGGCGGCCCCGTGGCCGACCACCAGCAAGCCCTGCTCGAAATCACCGACACCAGCGAGCGCCTGCGCCAGGAATACGAGCTGCTGGATCAGACCCGCCGCCAGTTGGCGGCCCGCACCGTGCTCAAAGACACCTTCCAACCTAAGTAACGCCCACCCGTCACCGGTCCATGACGCTCATCAGCTGGCCCCTGGCCGCCACCCTCGGGGCCGGGGCCCTGGCCTGCGCCGCCATCGGTCTGGGCACCGGGCTGTGGTTGCAGCGGCGGCGGCGCTACCAATCCGCCGACAGCGTTGCCCAGGCCTACGACCGCTGGACCAATGACCAGCTGCTCGAGCGCCTCTGGGGCGACCACATCCATCTGGGCTACTACCGCGAGGCAGGGCTGGGGCGGCCCCGGCACCAGGATTTCCGCGCAGCCAAGGAAACCTTCGTGCATGAGCTGGTGCGCTGGAGCGGCCTCGACCAACTGCCTCCTGGCTCCACCGTGCTCGATGTGGGCTGCGGCATCGGCGGCAGCGCCCGGATCCTGGCCCGGGACTACGGCTTCCAGGTGCTGGGAATCAGCATCAGCCCCGCCCAGATCGCCCGGGCGACAGCCCTCACTCCAGCCGGCCTGGGCTGCCGCTTCGCCGTGATGGATGCCCTCGCCCTGGAGCTGGCCGACGCCAGCTTTGATGCCGTCTGGAGTGTGGAGGCCTGCCCCCACATGCCCGACAAACAGCGCTACGCCGATGAGCTGCTGCGGGTGCTCAAACCCGGCGGACGCCTGGCCGTAGCCGACTGGAATCGGCGCGATCCCGCCGATGGAGCCATGACCCGGAGGGAACGCTGGGTGATGCGCCAGCTGCTCGAACAGTGGGCCCATCCGGAATTCGCCAGCATCCGGGGGCTGCAGCGGCACCTCGAACACAGTGGCTACGGCGCCAGCATGGCGATCGACACCGATGACTGGACCCGAGCCACCCTGCCCTCCTGGATCGACTCGATCAGCGAAGGGGTGCGCAGGCCCTGGGCCATCCTGGGGTTGGGGCCCGCCGCCGTCCTGCAAGGCCTGCGCGAAACCCCCACGATCCTGCTGATGCACTGGGCTTTCGCCACTGGCCTGATGCAGTTTGGCGTGTTTCGCGGCCGCAAACCCGACCGCACCTGATAGTGCCCTAAGTCAGGTTGGTGAGCGGATAGGCGCCGAACAGGGCCAGGTGCTCGCAGAGCGGTTCCAACTGGGCCAAGGCCTCTTCCAGGGGAGTCGATCCCTCGGGCAGCTCCAGATCCACGAAAAAGATGTATTCGCCCATCTCCCGCTTGGATGGCCGGGACTCGATCCGGCTCATGTTGAGCCCACGCTGGGCAAAGCAGCCGAGCGCCTCGAGCAGGGCCCCAGGCTGGTTGGAATGGAGCGAGAAGGCCACACTGGCCATCGGCCCATGGGGGGAGCGGGGCCCCCGGCGCAACAACAGAAACCGGGTGCAATTTCCGGCCACGTCATTGATCGGATAGGCCAGCTCCTGCAGGCCGTGTTCCACCCCCGCCTGGCGCGACGCGATCGCCGCCCGAAACCGGCTACCGGCCACCATGCGGGCCGCATCGGCCGTGGAACTGGTGGGCAGCTGCAGCGCCTGGGGCAGGTGTTCCGACAGCCACTGGCTGCACTGGGCCAGGGCCTGGGGATGGGAGAGCACCTCACTCACGGCCTCGATCGGACCACTGCCCAGCAGGGCATGGCGGATGGGCAACACCAGGGCCCGCGCCACGGTGAGATCGGGATGCTCCCAGAGGGCGTCCAGACAGGCTGTGACGCCCCCCTCCACGGAGTTTTCCACCGGCACCACCGCCGCATCACACGTTCCCTGCGCCAGGGCCTGCACCACCGCGCGAATGCCGATCTGGGGCACCAGCTCCGGATCGGCGATGCCTTCGAGCGCGGCCAGCTGCCGGGTTGCCTGCTCGCCGTAGGTGCCGACCGGGCCGAGAAAGGCAAAACGCATCGCTTCCAAAAACCGAAGGGGAGCCGCCCGAGGGGGCCGATAGGATCATGCCGCGCCGGCCCGCAGGCCATGCCCCTGGCCTTCAGCGCCAGTCAGCAACTGCAACTTGAGGTGAGCCACCAACCCGAACGGTTGGCCGCTTACTTGGACGATCAGGATCGGGTCGTCAAGGCCCTGCTCGACCCGAACCAACTCGAAGGCCTCGGCCAGGGCCGGTACCGCTACTCGGTGACCCACCTGCAGGTGTTCCAACTGCAGATTCAGCCGGTGGTGGACCTGCGCACCAGCCTTGAGCCAGGGCGCCTGGTGCTGGAGGCCACCGACTGTGAACTGGAGGGGCTGGGGCTGGTCGATGACTTCCAGCTCACCCTGGGCTCCTGGCTGGCGGCTGGACCTAGGGGGCTGGAGGGAGAAGCCACCCTGGCGGTGGAGGTGAGCCAACCGCCCCTGCTCAAGCTGATCCCAGCCAAGGTGCTGGAGGCCACGGGCCGCTCGCTGTTGGCGGGCATCCTGCTGGGGATCAAGGGTCGGGTGGGCCAGCAGCTGCTCAACGACTTTCACACCTGGTGTCAGGAGCCCTGAGCGGCAACCGACCCAGAAAACTGCGGCGGTGCAGGGGCGTGGGCCCCCGGGCCTCCAGGGCCGCCCGATGCTGGGCCGTGCCATACCCCGCATGGCGCTCCAGGCCATAGCCCGGATACCGCTCAGCCAGGGCCGTGATCAGGCCGTCTCGCGCCTGCTTGGCCAGCACACTGGCGGCCGCGATCGCCAGGCAGTGACTGTCGCCGCGCACCAGGGTGACCTGCTCGCCTGCCCAGCCCCGCAAGGGCAGCACCCCATCCACGAGCACCAGCTCGGGCTGCCGCGGCAGCTTCTGCAGGGCGCGGTGCATGGCCCGCTCGGTGGCCAACCGGATGCCATCGCGATCGATCTCCGCAGCCGCCGCCTGGCCCAGGGCCCAGGCCGATGCCAGCTGCTGAATCTCCGGCACCAGGGCCGCACGACGGCGAGCGCTGAGCTTTTTGCTGTCCGTAAGACCGAGCCTGCTCAAGGGGTCGAGCGCCGAGGCAGGCAACACGACCGCCCCGGCAAACACCGGGCCGAACAGGCAACCCCGACCCACCTCATCCACCCCCGCACACACGGCCGGATCCCGGCCCTGCCAGGGATCCGCCGGCACCAATCAGCTGGAGGCCGAGGAGCGGCGGCGGCGACGGCGGGGTTCGCCGGCCTCATCCAGGTCGGGCTCCGCCAGGGCGACGGGCGTCACCGCAGCCGGGGTTGGCTCGGCGGTGGTTTTCGCGGCGGATTTGGCAGCCCCCGTCCTGGCACCGGAGGACCCCGCCGAGCTGCGGGTGCGCCCACGACGGGCGGGCAACTCCACCTCCGGAGGGGCAATGCTGATGGTGGTGGGCACCGACACGGTGACCACGGTTTCCGGCTCACCCGGTTCGGGGAGGGGAGTGATCTCGACCGGTGCGGGCACCTCCCTGGCGGGCATCGGGGCCTCGGCATCGCCGGCATGGCCCTCGGCAGATCCGGAAGCCCCCCGGCCACCCCGGCCGCGACGGCGGCGGGAGCCGGAGGCGGCGAGCTGCTGACGGGCGTCCTCCAGCACCTCCTCGGCATCCATACCCGGACGCACCACCCGCACCACCACGTTGTCACCGCTGGGGGGCTCCTCCAGCAGCAGGGCCGGATTGAGGCCCATCCAACCAAACACCAGTTCCTGGTCGGCATCCATGGGCACGGCCACCAACTCGTGGTCGAAGCGGCGGGGAGCCGGCTCCGTGCTGGCGCCGCCACCGGCGCGCGGGGCCTCGTAGGCCACGGGGGTGTCGATGCTGGTGTCGGCAGATGTGGGCGCCTCCGCCAGGTCACTGCCGCCGCGACCCCCACGGCCACCGCGGCGCCGACGGCCGGAACCGCTCTCGGCGGTGCCTGGGCTGAGCACTTCGGCACGGGCGGATGCGGCCGAGCGCACCAGACCGGTGAGGGTCGCCAGGGGCTGGAGGGTGTCCTTGCCGGGCAAGACCGCCACATGGCCCAGACCACCGCAGCTGGGGCAGGCGCGACCAAACAGCTCGTAGATGTTCTGCCCCTGGCGCTTGCGGGTGAGCTCCACCAGGCCCAGCTCGGTGAGCTGGGCGATCTGGGGCCGGGCGGCGTCATCGCGGACGGCCTGGGTGAAATGCTCCAGCACCTGCAGCTGATCGCGACGGGACTCCATGTCGATGAAGTCGATGATCACCACGCCGCCGATGTTGCGCAGCTTGAGCTGGCGGGCAATCTCCACCGCCGCCTCACAGTTGGTCCACAGCACCGTCTCGCGGGAGTTGGACGAGCGGGTGAACGAGCCGGAGTTGACGTCGATGACGGTG
>JBIIQK010000293.1:0-2501 GCA_044342135.1 Cyanobium sp. | reverse complement strand
CCCAACCTGGCCAGTGGCGCCCCGAGCGGCGCGTCGGTGAACGGTCAGCCGATCCCGCTCTGCTCCCACGGCGGCCCCTGCCAGGGCGCGATGCTGCGGGCCATGGGGCGCCCCTGAGCGCCGCCCGGCAGCCAGGTCTGCAGGCCGCTGCGAAAAGGAGTCTGGCGAGGCAGCGATCGGGTGCGCTGCAGGTCCCAGGCCGCCAGCAGGGCCGAGAGCGCCAGCAAGGCCAGCAGCCCTTGCCCCAGGGCCCGGGCCGGGGATCTCCGAGAGGATCGGCGACGGGGGCGGACGGGCCGCTGGCCGGCGCCCAGGGGCAGGCCGCAGCGGCCACACACCAGACGGCCGGCCAGGCTGCGATCGGCCTTGACCGACCAACTGCCGCAGTGGGGACAGGCCATCGCTCAGGGAGCCATCAGAAGGTGCCAGCCACCAGGCAACCACAGGCCCGGGCCGGGAGCGAGCCCTTGGCGGCCAGGATGGCGGCACCCATGCAACGGCCGTCGGTGCAGCACTCCCCCGCCTGGGAACGCAACAGGGGGCCGATCCTGGCGATGCTGCAGGACTGGCTGCCCGAACGCGCCCGGGTGCTGGAGATCGGCTCGGGCGGTGGCCAGCATGGGGCGTTCTTCTGCGGACAGGTGCCCGGCTTGGTCTGGCAGGCCAGCGAGCTGGAGGGCGCGCTGGCGATGCTGCAGGCCCAGCTGGACGCCCTCCCCCCAAGCCACCTGGCGCCCGGGAGCCAGCTGCTGCCGCCGATTCCCCTGGATGTCACCCAGGCCGGGCAGTGGCCCCAGCCGAGCTTCGACGCCGTGTTCACGGCCAACACCTGCCACATCATGCCGGCGATGGCCCTGCCCCATCTGCTGGCCGGCGCCGCCCGGGTGCTGCGGCCCGGTGGGCTGGTGCTGCTCTATGGGCCCTTCCACGACGGGGGCGTGCATACGGCCGCCAGCAACAGCGCCTTCGACGCCCACCTGCGCAGCCTCGATCCCGCCATGGGCGTGCGGGATGCGCTGGAGCTTCAGGAGCAGGCCAGCGCCCTGGGCCTCCAGCCCCTGGCCGATGTGGCGATGCCCGCCAACAACCGCACGTTGATCTTCCAGAACGGAGAGCTGTGTTGACCCGATCCCCCAGCCCTGCCCCGGTGTTCCGCCCGGCCGCCGAGCGCTTCCACAGCCAGCTCGACTGGCTCGACAGCTGGCACTCCTTTTCCTTCTCCAGCCACGTTGACCCGGCCTGGATGGGCTTCGGGCCGCTGCGGGTGATCAACGACGACACGATCGCCGCCGGCCGGGGCTTCGGCATGCATCCCCACCGCGACATGGAGATCATCACGGTGATGGTGGAAGGCCAGCTCGAGCACCGCGATTCACTGGGCCATGCCGAGGTGCTGCGGGCCGGCGAGGTGCAGCGCATGAGCGCCGGCACCGGGGTGGTGCACAGCGAAGTGAACACCGGAACGCAGCCCTGCCGGCTGCTGCAGATCTGGATCGAGCCCAGCAGCCCGGGCATCCCCCCGGCCTACGGCCAGAAGCCCTTCCCCATCGGAGCGGGCTGGACGCCACTGCTGGATCCCGAGCGGCGCGGGGGCGCCCTGGCGATCCACCGCCCCGTGCGGCTGTGGCGGGCCCAACCGGAGGCTGGCCAGCAGCTGCCCCTGGCGCTCGCGGCGGGGAGTGGGGGCTGGATCCAGCTGATCAGCGGCGGGGGGCAGGCCGGGGGCCACACCCTGCACCAGGGCGATGGACTCGGATTTGAAGCCGGCAGCCTGGACACCTTCACAGCCCACCCCTGCGGGGCCGACCTGCTGTTGTTCGAACTGCGCTGAACGGCCGCACGGCGGCCCTGAGCCCCAGCAAGCCACAAAGCCTTCCCACGCTGCTCCGATCTGCCGCCGGAGGCAATGCGTGTAATGGCTGATTGTGCAGAGCCGCTGGCGCAGCGAAGCTGTGTGCATCAACCCAGGAGGCGCCCACCATGGACGACACGCCACCCCGCCAGTTTCGAGAAGCACGCTGACTGCAGGCCCCTGCTCCAACAGTCTTCACCCATCCGTGGGCGGGTCGTCAGTTCGGACACTGAATTGGGACGTCTGAACCGTCGACACTCCATCCGCACCGCCTGAGGTGCCCTCCGGAGAACCAACTGCCCCACACCTGGAATGTTCGGCCCCAGGCGCCAACGCCAGCAGCTTCGATCCAGCAACATTGGGATGTTCGATGCGATCACCCCCGGGGCCTTCCCGGGGGTTTTGTTTTATGCGCCCAGCCCTCCTTAGCCAGCTGATCAGGCGGAGCCAGGGCTGTCACCAGAGGGTGCGGCAGGGAAAGATGGAGAGCTGGGGATCAGCGGTGAGCAGCACCAGCCGCTCCAGTTCGGCCTGGGCCGCGAGCATGCGGTCAAAGGGATCACGGTGGGGCTGGCTGTAGGCCCCAGCCGGCCAACTCATCGGCCGCCATCGGCTGCAGCAGGGCATCGGGTTTGCGAAGCGGCCCCTG
>JBIIQK010000292.1:0-2511 GCA_044342135.1 Cyanobium sp. | reverse complement strand
TCTGGGGATCCAATCGGCCTACAACACGCCGGTGATCGGCGACCGGGAACTGCACCGGGTGATCGCCAGGCCCGCCCGCCGGCCCGGAGCCGTGCGGGCCCTGCGGGCGATGAGCATCGCCATGGCCCTGCGCCCCCATGGCGCCACGGCGCCTGCCCTGTTGCGGCGGCTCGGCCAACCGCTGCTGCTGATCTGGGGACAGCGGGACCGGCTGGTGCCCGTGCAGGTGGCCGCCCAGGTGCAACGGCTGCGCCACGACCTCTCCCTGGTGCTCCTGGCAGGCAGCGGCCACTGCCCCCATGACGAACATCCCGCCGCCTTCAACGGCGCCCTTCTGGACTGGCTGGCCCAGCTCCCTGCCCAGGAGCCAGCTTCCGGCATCGAACGGTAATTTGGAGCAAAGCCAGCGCAGCGGGTCCCTCAGGCGATGAAACACACCCTCTCGGTGTTGGTGGAAGACGAATCGGGTGCCCTGAGTCGGATCTCCGGACTGTTCGCCCGCCGGGGCTTCAACATTGAAAGTCTGGCGGTGGGGCCCACGGAGCAATCGGGCATCTCCCGCCTGACGATGGTGGTAGCGGGGGACGAACACACCCTCGAGCAGATCACCAAACAGCTCGACAAGCTGATCAACGTGCTCGGTGTGATCGATCTCACCCGCATCCCGAGCGTGGAGCGCGAACTGATGCTCCTCAAGGTGTCGGCCCCCGCGGAAACCCGCAGCGCCATCCTCGATCTGGTCCAGGTGTTCCGGGCCAACGTGGTGGACGTGGCCGACGACGCCCTGACCCTGGAGGTTGTGGGCGATCCCGGCAAGCTCGTGGCCCTGGAGCAGGTGATGGAAAGCTTCGGCATCCTCGAAATTGCCCGCACGGGCAAGGTGGCCCTGGAGCGGGCCTCCGGAGTCAACACGGCCTTCCTGAAGGTCACCACCTCCACCAAGCGCGTGCCGGCCTAGGGCTTGCCCTGCACCACCTCTCAGGGCTTGCCCTGCACCAAGGTCCCACCGGCCACCACGGTGGCTTTGACGATCTTGTCGCCCTGGCGGATCTGGTCGATCACCTCCATGCCCTTGCTCACCCGACCGAAAACGGCATAGCGGCCATCCAGTTCCGGCAGGGCCTGCAGGGCCACATAGAACTGGGCGCTGGCCGAATTGGGATCGGCCGAGCGGGCCATGGCCACCGCACCGCGCTGGTGGGCCAGGGCCAGCTGACGGGTCACGCCCGGGGCCGTGACCGGTTCGCCGTAGCGGGGTTCGGGCTCATCGCTGCGCTTGATCTCCAGGGGGATCAGCCGGGCTTCCCCACTGGCGGGATCCACGTAGCTCCCCAGGCCGTACTGGCTGGAAGGCACCTTCGGATCGGCGCTGGCCGGGTCGCCCCCCTGCACCACGAAGGGCACGGGCTCGCGCACGACGCGGTGAAACACGGTGCCGTTGTAGACCCCGCGCTTCACCAGATCCACGAAATTGCCAGCGGTCAGCGGCGCAGCCGCCCCGTCGAGCTGCAGTTGCACCTCGCCCTTGCTGGTCTGCAGCGCCACGGTGGCGGGGCCACTCAGACAAGGGGTGTTGGCCGTACTGCAACCGAGCTGACGGGTGCCGCTATCGGCGGCACAAGCCACCAGGGTGAGGGGTGCCAGCAACAAGAGTCCTCCCAGCACGAGGCGGCTCAGCCAGCGCTTCGAATCCCGGTTCAAACCCAGACGATCGCAGCTCATCACACGCCCTCCAGGGGCACACCCAGAAAACGGGCGAGCTGGGCTCCGGAAAGCTCCAGATCCGCCAGGGGCATGGGCTCCCCCACCCGGGTCAGGGGCATGTCGCGGCGGCCCTGCACCTTCAGAGCCAAGCGGCGACGGGGGTTGAGGCCGTCGCGCACCTCCACCTTCACCGCCTGGATGTCGCGCAGGGGGATGTCCACGGTGATCATCTGGCGGAAACCGCGGCGGCTGATCGTGGCCGTCCCGGCAGGGCGATCGAAGCGGTTGCTGCCCGCCCCCACGTCAAGGCCGATCACGGCCCAGAGGTAGGTGCAGAGGGCCATGGCGGCCAGGCCATACAGACCCATTACCAGCCCCTGGGGCACCCAGGCCAGCTCAGCAGGGTGGCCGATCGGCAGCAGGTCGGTTCCGAGGTAACTCGAAGCACTGGTGAGCAGAAAGCCCAGGCCGCCGGTGGTCACCACCAGGGCCACCAGGACATTGGAGAGCCGGCGCGACCCCAGCACCGGCAGCTCGAGTGACTCGGTCGCGGGGGAGGTGACCATGAGAGGAGACAAACGATGGGGGCCATCCTGACGGGTCACCGCAGCGCCTGGGCAGGTCAGCCCAGATTCAGCATCCTCCGGTCCCGGGATGGGGATGGCCGGCGGGGATCCCGCTTGCGCCCGAGAGGAGTGAGCGAAATCCCAGCCGGAGCGAGGCATGTCAGCCCGTTTCAAACGGCCTCGCGATCCGCTTCAACGTTGTTACCATCGCCCGGTAATCCCACAGCCTCCGCGGGTTTTC
>JBIIQK010000047.1:0-9007 GCA_044342135.1 Cyanobium sp. | reverse complement strand
ACCGTGATCGCCAACGCCGAGGGGTTCCGCACCACCCCGTCGGTGGTGGCTTACACCAAGAACCAGGACCAGCTGGTGGGGCAGATCGCCAAGCGTCAGGCGGTGATGAACCCCGAAAACACCTTTTATTCGGTGAAGCGCTTCATCGGTCGTCGGGTCGACGAGGTGAACGAAGAGTCGAAGGAAGTGAGCTACGGCGTCGAGAAGGTCGGCGCCAACGTCAAGGTGAAGTGCCCGGTTCTGAACAAGCAGTTCGCTCCCGAGGAGGTGAGCGCCCAGGTGCTGCGCAAGCTGGCTGAAGACGCCGGCAAGTACCTCGGTGAAACGGTCACCCAGGCGGTGATCACCGTTCCCGCCTACTTCAACGACTCCCAGCGTCAGGCCACCAAGGACGCCGGCAAGATCGCCGGCCTCGAGGTGCTGCGCATCATCAACGAGCCTACTGCTGCTGCCCTGGCCTACGGCCTCGACCGCAAGAGCAACGAGCGCATCCTGGTGTTCGACCTGGGCGGCGGCACCTTCGACGTGTCCGTGCTCGAGGTGGGCGACGGCGTGTTCGAGGTGCTCTCCACCTCCGGTGACACCCATCTCGGTGGCGACGACTTCGACAAGGTGATCGTCGATCACCTGGCCGACAGCTTCAAGGCCAACGAAGGGATTGATCTGCGTCAGGACAAGCAGGCCCTGCAGCGCCTCACCGAGGCCGCCGAAAAGGCCAAGATCGAACTCTCCAGCGCCACCCAGAGCGAGATCAATCTGCCGTTCATCACGGCCACGCCGGAAGGTCCCAAGCACCTCGACCTCACCCTCACCCGGGCCAAGTTTGAGGAGCTGGCCTCCAAGTTGATCGACCGCTGCCGTGTGCCGGTGGAGCAGGCCCTCAAGGACGCCAAGCTCTCCTCCGGCGAACTCGACGAGATCGTGATGGTGGGTGGTTCCACCCGCATTCCCGCGGTGCTGGAGCTGGTCAAGCGTGTGACCGGCAAGGACCCCAACCAGACCGTCAACCCCGACGAGGTGGTGGCCGTGGGCGCCGCCATCCAGGGCGGTGTGCTCGCCGGTGAGGTGAAGGACATCCTGCTGCTGGACGTCACCCCCCTGTCCCTCGGCGTGGAGACCCTCGGTGGCGTGATGACCAAGATGATCACCCGCAACACCACCATCCCCACCAAGAAGACCGAGGTGTATTCCACGGCGGTGGATGGCCAGACCAACGTGGAAATCCACGTGCTGCAGGGTGAGCGGGAAATGGCCAGCGACAACAAGTCGCTCGGCACCTTCCGCCTCGACGGCATCCCCCCGGCCCCCCGCGGCGTGCCCCAGATCGAAGTCACCTTCGACATCGACGCCAACGGCATCCTCAGCGTGACCGCCAAGGACAAGGGCAGCGGCAAGGAGCAGAGCATCTCCATCACCGGTGCCTCCACCCTCAGCGAAAACGAGGTGGAGAAGATGGTGAAAGACGCCGAAGCCAACGCCTCGGTGGACAAGGAGAAGCGCGAGCGCATCGACCTGAAGAACCAGGCCGAAACCCTCGTGTACCAGGCCGAGAAGCAACTCGGTGAGCTGGGCGACAAGGTGGGCGCCGAGGACAAGGCGAAGGTGGAGGCCTCCTCCGCCAAGCTCAAGGAGGCGATCGCCCAGGAAGACTTCGACACGATGAAGTCGGAGCTCGAAACCCTGCAGCAGGTGCTCTATGCCGCCGGTGCCGCCGTGTACCAGCAGGCTGCGGGCGCTGAGGCCGGTGGTGCCGCTCCGGGTGGCAACGGCGCCGAGGCGGCCAGTGGATCCGCGAGCGATGACGTGATCGACGCCGAATTCACCGAGAGCAAGTGAGCCTTGCTCTCTGAAGGTCAGGACTCCTTCGGGAGTCCCCCAGCCCCCCGTCAGGGGGGCTTTTTGTTGGGCTGTGTCCTGGGCTCAGGCCCCCACGCCCGCCAGGGCGGCCTTCCCTTTGGTGATCACCGGCGCGGGCAGGGGGATGTAGCCGAGGGCTGGGGCCTGCTGCTGGGCCGCGTCACTCAGGGCGTAGTTCAGGGTGCGCTGCAGGGCGGGCAACTTGCTGCCGTTGCCGCTCTTGTAGAGCAACACCCAGGTGAAGGTGACGATCGGGTAGCCAGCGCTGGGGTTGGGATCGCCGCCGGTGAGGTCGGGCCCCAGGGTGATCGTGGCCAGGGCCTGGCTGGCGCTGGCGGCATCGGGGAGGGCGTAGGTGCCGGAGCGGTTGGCGATCGCGGCCGCCTGAAGCACACCGCGCACATAGGCCGCTTCCACGTAGCCGATGCTGCCCTTGGTCTGCAGCAGGCTGGCGGCCACGCCCTCATTGCCTTTGGCGCCAACGCCGGTGGGCCAGTTCACCGATTTGCCCACGCCGGGGCCGTTCTTCCAGCTGGGGCTGAAGGCGGCCAGGGAGTTGGTGAAGTTGTAGGTGGTGCCGGAGCCATCGGAGCGCACCACCACCTGGATCGGCTGGTTGCTGCAGCCCAGCTCCTGGAAGTTTTTGATCGTGCCCTCGAAGATCTGCACCAGTTGGGCCTGGCTGAGTTTGAGGGTGCAGCCGGGCAGGTTGTAGGCCACGGCGATGGCGCCGGCGGTGAGGGGCACTTGCACCACGCCACGCTTGATGGCGGCGGCTTCCGTGCTGTCGAGGGGTTTGTCACTGGCCGCGAAATCGACCGTGCCCGCCTCAAACTGCCGCACACCGGCGCCCGAGCCCACCGACTGGTAGTTGACCTGGATCTTCTCCTGGCTGGCCAGATCGGCAAACCAGCGCTGGTAGAGACCCGCCGGAAAACTGGCTCCCGCTGCCTGCAGCGTCTGGCTGGACCCGCCGCTGCTCTGACCAGCGCTCGGGCCGCTCCCCGTGCTGCCGCAGCTGGTGAGGCTGAGCAGGCCGGCCAGGCCTAGGCCAGCTCCCATCAGGGCGCTCGGGCGGAAGCGGGTGACGGCCATGGAATCGTGAACGAAATGGTTTGGTGGTCTCGGATTCGAGCCACCTGGGCAGGTTAGGGCTTCGTTAAAAGATCCCCCGCAGGGGCCTCCAGTTGGTTGGCGACCCATTCCGCCGTGGCCGGAGCCAGCAGCACCCCGTTGCGGTAGTGGCCGCTCGCCAGCACCAGGCCCGGCTCCAGCTGCTCCAGCAGGGGTGCCGGGCGACCGATCGGGTGGGGCCGGTGCCCCTGCCACTGGCGCAGCACCGTCGCCTGCTGCAGCCAGGTGGGGGCCCCACCGCCCAGGTGTCGCAGGGCGGCCAGGGCGCTGGGGTCGGGCCGGTCGCCCGGCTCCAGGGTGGCCCCCAGCCACAGCCGGTTGTGGGGGCGGGGCACCAGGTTGACCCCCTGCCACACCACCGCTCCAGGCCAAGCCACGGCGCCGGGCCCCGCCAGCTCCAGCTCCAGGGCCTGGCCCAGCACCGGCTCCAGGGCGCGCTGATGGCCGAGGGGCTCCAGCAGGCCGGCACTGGCGACCCCGGCACAGACCACCACCGCCTCCGCCTGCAGCGCCTGGCCGCCCCGGGTCTGGACCGTCCAGCCTGCCGGGTTCCGTTCCAGCCGCGCCGCGCCATCGCAGCAGGTTTGGAGGCCCCGTTCAAGCCCATCCCGCAGCAGCGCCGCCAGCACCGGCGCCGGATCCAGCTGGCCGTCCTGCGGCGAGTACAGGCCTCCCAGGGCTGCGGGCGGCAGCGCCGGAGCCAGGGCGTCGAGTTGCTGGGAGGTCCAGAGCTCCAGGGGCAGGCCCATGGCCTGGCGTTTGGCCACCAGCCGCTGCTGGCGTTCCAGCTCATCGGGGTTGCTGGCCAGCAACAGCAAGCCCGGCTGCCAGGGCAGGGGGTGGCCCCGCTCGGCCAGCTCCTGGCGCCACTGCCCCCACAGCTCCAGGCTGCGCTGCCGCAACCGCCAGGCCCGGCCACTGTTGCGGTGAAACACCTGGGCCATCAACACGCCCAGGGCGGCCCAACTGCCCGTGTCAGGGGGCGGGTCGACGCCGTAATCGGACTCCAGACTCAGGGGATCCAGCAGCCGCACCTGGTGACCCCGGCGCACTAGCTGCCAGCCACAGGCCCGGCCCACCAGTCCTGCACCGATCACGACGACCGAGCGGGGGCGGGTGGGCTGAACCAGACCCTCGCAAGGGCTATGGGAGGCGATCAGGGGATCAGACCTGCTTCAGGTTTTCCTGCACCTGGGGGGGGAACACCTGGGCGTAGAGGCCGAAGCCACTGGCCACCTTGATGTAGGCCTTGCGCAGCTTGTCGCCGTCCTGGAGGCGGCAGGCTTCATCGAGCTGGGCCAGGGCCGTCTTCAGGGCGGTGGCGCGCTTTTCGGCTTCGGGACGGTCGGCGGGCAGCAGGCGCTGGTTGATGTAGCTCATTTCCCGACCCACTTCCTGCATCGGGCCGTGGATCAGGTTGGCGGTGAACACCCAGTTGCGCTCGTTCACCAGGGTGGCCAGCTCGGGCAGGCGGTTGCGGGCGGAGAGGAAACCCTCGGCCTGGCGTTCGATCAGGGCCATGTCGGCCGGGCTGATGCTGGGAGCTTTGCGGCTCTGGCTGCCGTCACAGGCGGCCAGAGCCAGACACAGCACCGCCACCAGACCCACCATCACCAGACGGCGCAGTTGCTGCATCAGTGCAGCGGTTGGCGAAGAAGCAGCGGTTGCCGTTGAAATCCGCGCAGAAGCCATCACAGGGACCAACACCAGGAGCGTGGCGCTGAGTGTATCGGGACTGGCCGGCCGCCCCGCTCCGTCTGTAGCCCCTTGCAATCTGGGCCTTGCCCCCCTTGAGGTGCTACGTCTGCACTGACGTCGACCGCGGCCATGTCTGCTCCCACCGCCATCCTGCAGATGCTCTGCCCGGATCAGCCCGGCCTGGTGCGGGAGCTCTCCGGTTGGGTGGCCGCCAACGGCGGCAACATCGTGCATGCCGACCACCACAGTGATCAGGGCGCCGGCCTGTTCCTCAGCCGGATCGAGTGGCAGCTGGAGGGCTTTGGCCTGCCCCGGGAGGCGATCTGCCCCACTGCCCAGGCCCTGGCGGAGCGGTTGGGCGGCGAATACAAGGTGACCTTCTCCGATGACCGCCCGCCGGTGGCGATCTTCGTGAGCAAGCAGGACCATTGCCTGCTGGATCTGCTGTGGCGGGTGCGGACCGGTGAGCTGCCGATGCGGGTGCCCCTGGTGATCGCCAACCACCCCGACCTCGGCCGGATCGCCCAAGAGTTTGGGGCGCACTTCGAGCACGTGCCGATCTCAGCGGCCAACCGGGAGGAGGCGGAGGCCCGCCATCTGGCCCTGTTGGCCGAGCACCGGATCGAACTGGTGGTGCTGGCCAAGTACATGCAGGTGCTCACCCCCCAGTTTCTGGCGAGCTTCGATCCCCCGGATGCGTTTCACCGGGTGATCAACATCCACCACTCCTTCCTGCCGGCCTTCAAGGGCGCCCAGCCCTATCACCGGGCCTGGGAGCGGGGCGTGAAGCTGATCGGTGCCACGGCCCACTACGTGACCGAGGAGCTCGATGGCGGCCCGATCATTGCCCAATCCACCGTGGGTGTGGGCCACCGCGATGAGGTGGACGACCTGATCCGCAAGGGCCGCGACACCGAGCGCCTGGCCCTGGCCCGGGCCGTGCGCCTGCACCTCAAGCACCAGGTGATGGTCTATCGGGGGCGGACGGCCGTGTTTGAGTGATTTCCGTTTTGCCCTGGTTGAGTGCTTGCGCCGCATGGTTGTGCAGTGTTGTTTTGGGTAATGGCCCCTCCAGGTGGTCCCAGGGCAGCACGCGATCAGGGCTCCAGCCGGTGTGGATGACGTCGTCCCAGCTGGGTAGGTCGGCGCCAGCCTGCTCGCGGATGGCCCGGTAGGCCTGCTTCCAGCCCCCCAGGCTGTCGTGGCTGCCGCGGGCGGCGGCGATCACGGGGGCGAGGCGGCGGTCGCTGCGGGAGAGCAGGGCCTGGATCACGCTCCAGCCATAGCTTTCGGGCCGCAGCTCAATGCCCTTGGGCTTGAGGCGCTTGGCCAGCAGCTTGAGGCGTTTGTCGGCTTCAGGGCGCACGCCCTGCCACTGGAACGGCGTGTGGGCCTTGGGCACAAAGGTGCTCACCCCCAGGGAAAGCCGCAGGCCAGGGGTGGCTTTTTTGAGATCCAGCAGCAGCTGGGCGGTGGCCTCCACATCGGCCTCCTCTTCGGTGGGCAGGCCCACCATCCCGTAGAGCTTCAGGCCCGTGAGGCCGCCCTCTTTGGCATAGCGGGCGGCGGCGTAGATCTCCTCGGTGGTGAGCTTCTTGTTCACCACCTCCCGCATCCGCTCGCTGCCGCTTTCGATGGCGATCGTGAGCGATTTGCTGCCCCGTTTGGCCAGGATCCGGCCCAGTTCGGGGGTCACGGTGGCGGCCCGCACGGAGCTCACGCTCACCCGCTTGCCGTCGAAGCGGTCCTGATCCAGCCAGGCCAGCAGGTCAGCGAACTGCGGGTGCTGGGTCACTGAGGCCCCCAGCAGCCCCAGGCGTTGGGTGGCCGCGAGACCCTTCTCTACGGCGGGGATCAGACCGTCATCCAGCGATGGGGTGCGGAACGGCAGGGTGAGGTAGCTGGCCAGACAGAAGCGGCAGAGCTCCGGGCAGCTGCGCACCACCTCCACCATGTGGATCGAGGGCCAGGCCGCTTCGGGGGTGATCACCGTGGAGTGGCTGAGGGTGTTGCCGCGCCAGGTTTGTTTGGCCACCGTGGCCGGGATGCCGGCTTCCGTGGGTTCAACGCCCAACAGCTCGCCCTCGGAGCCATAGCGGGGGGCGTAGAGGCTGGGCACATAGACCCCTGGCACCTGGGCCAGGTGCTGCAGCCGTTCGGCCCGCGGGGCGCCCCGGTGCTCCTGCAGGGCATCCACAAAGGCGGGCAGCAGCAGCTCCCCATCCCCCAGCAGCACCACATCGAAGAACGGCGCCAACGGCTCGGGGTTGGCGGTGAGTACCGGACCGCCGCCGAAGACGATCGGATCCTCGTCGCCGCGCTCGCTGGCCCAGAGCGGGATGCGCTGCTGTTCCAGCAGATCCAGCAGCACCGGCCCGTCGAGCTCCCAGCTCAGGGACAGGCCGAACAGGTCGCAGTGGCGATGGGGTGGGTCGCCCTGGTCGGTGAACAGGCGCCGCACATCCACATCGGCCCGCTGGGCCAGGGTGGCCCACACCACCTGGTAGCCCAGGCTGGTGATCCCCACCGTGTAGGTGCTGGGGAAGGCCAGCACGGCCCGCAACGCTCCGGCTGCCGGCTGGGCGGGCTCAAACAGCAGGGTTTCCTGGTTCAGGTGAAACGCCGGACGATGACCTCCAGCGTCTCACCACGCCTGGTCGCTCCCTACTTGCCCGTCAGGGCGGAGAGGGGACCCATCAGGCCGCCGATGGCGGCGTTGGCATCGGCCGCGGAGGGAGTGCCTTTGGCGAAGGTGCTGGTGACCCCTTGAGCGGCGCTTTCGATCCCGGCCCACTTGTCCCCGGCCAGGGGCTTGATCACCGGTGCGGCCTTGTCCCAGACGGCCTGGAAACCACCCATCGATGCGGTGGCACCGGCCAGATCACCGGAGGCCACCTTGCTCTGGCCTTGCTTGAGCAGATCCAGTACCGGAGCCACGGCTGGGCCGAGGGCCGTCTGGGCGGCACCGGTGGCGGCCGTGGTGGCGGCCTGCTTGACGCTTTGGGTGGCCTGATCACAGCCAGTGAGAACCAAGCCGCCAGCCAGGGCGATGGCAAACCCGCTGCTGATCAGAGAAAGGCGACGCATGGGAAACCCTTGCAATGCAACGTCTGGACGCTAGAGAGCCCAGCTGTCGCAGCCGATTTCTTTGGTTTGTTGTTAGGGCCGATACCAAACTGCGCCAGGCTGTGCGGGCAGCGCAGGGGTGGGTCGGCCGCGGTTTTAGACCCCTGCCAGCACCTTCGCCTCGTCCTCGGCGCTCACCACCCGACCCGCATCCTCAAAGCCGGCGATCTGGTCGAAGTTGAGGTAGCGGTAGAGCTCGGCGCCATAGGGATCGATCTTCTCGGCGGCGATCGCCAGGTACTCGGTTTTGGTGGGGATGCGGCCCAGCTGGGCGCACACCGCCGCCAGTTCGGCACTGCCCAGGTACACCTGGGCGCCATTGCCCAGGCGGTTGTTGAAGTTGCGGGTGCTGGTGGAGAACACGGTGGTGTTGTCCTCCACCCGGGCCTGGTTGCCCATGCACAGGGAACAGCCGGGCATCTCCATGCGGGAGCCGGCCTTCTCGAAGATGGCGTAATAGCCCTCCTGCTTGAGCATCTCCTCGTCCATGCGGGTGGGCGGGCAGACCCACAGGCGGGCCGCGTTCTCGCCCTGTCCTTGCAGCACGTTGGCGGCGGCTCGGTAGTGGCCGATGTTGGTCATGCAGGAGCCGATGAACACCTCGTCGATGGGCTTGCCGGCTTCCTCACTCAGCAGCTTGACGTTGTCGGGGTCGTTGGGGCAGGCCAGGATCGGCTCGGTGATCCCATCGAGATCGATCTCGATCACGGCGGCGTATTCGGCATCGGCATCGGCCTCGAGCAGCACCGGGTTGGCCAGCCAGGTCTCCATGGCTTGGATGCGGCGGGCCAGGGTGCGGGCATCGCCGTAACCGCGGGCAATCATGTTTTTGAGCAGCGCCACGTTGCTGCGCAGGTATTCACTCACCGTGTCCACCGAGAGCTTGATGGTGCTGCCGGCACAGGAGCGTTCGGCGGTGGCGTCGGTGAGCTCAAACGCCTGCTCGAGCTTCAGATCGGGCAATCCCTCGATCTCCATGATCCGGCCGTTGAACACGTTCTGCTTGCCCTCCTTGGCCACGGTGAGCAGCCCCTGTTGGATGGCCACGTAGGGGATGGCGTTCACCACATCCCGTAGGGTCACGCCCGGTTGCAGGGAGCCGGAGAACTTCACCAGCACCGATTCGGGCATGTCGAGCGGCATGGCGCCGATGGCCGCGGCGAAGGCCACCAGGCCCGAACCGGCCGGGAAG
>JBIIQK010000291.1:0-2532 GCA_044342135.1 Cyanobium sp. | reverse complement strand
GCCAGCCCATGATCCCTCCCCTGCTGCTTGCCCTCGGCGGCGCCGCTGCCCTTTTCATCCCTGGCATGGCTCTAGCCGATCCTTCAGGCACCACGGTGACGCCTGCGCAGAGCCCCTCGGAATACACCTCGCCCGTCTCCGAGGTCGACGCCTGTAACCAGGCCCAATACCGCATGCCACCGTCGGCCATCGTCAAGGCCATGCGGGTCTCCACCGCGATCAGCGGCGAGTACGCCACCTTCACCTGCCGGGTCAAGTGGAGCCTGTCTCCCGCCACCCCGCCCACCTATCGGCCGATCCTCTTCTCCCCCTCCGCCTGATCCCCCTGTCGCTGCTGCCATGACCCGTCACCAATCCCCACATTTCGTCCTGGAACAGACTGAGGACGGCTGGATGCTGGAAGCCCAGCACATCACCAAGGATGGGCAGGGGGATTGGATGCTGAACCACGACCAACTGGAAGAACTCGCCGCCCTGCTCCAACAGTCCCTCTCCTAGGCCCTGCCCAAACCCTCCCCTGTCCATGCCGCCCCGGAACCAACAGCCCGACCCCCGCACCATCAAGTTCCAGATCCTGGGCGCCGTGTTCGTGCCGATGGGATTGCTGGGTCTATGGCTGCACTCCCAGGGCTTCTGGTGAGGCCCGGGTAGCCGCACCGCGCATCCGGGATCGGGAGGATGGGGAACAGAGGTGGTGCACCGCGTGGATCACCACACCCCAGATCAGCAGATCGGGATCCTCACCGCACAAGGCAATCGCAGGCGTGTTGGGGTCACTGGCCTCCAGGCGCCATTGGGGGGAACGGCCCTCCAACCGGCGCAGCACGAATCGGCCTGCATGCACCGCCACCACAGTGGACCCGGAGCGCGGTGCCACGCTGCGGTCGACCACCAGCAGATCACCGTGGTGGATCCCCTCCCCGCGCATGGCGTCCCCATCCACCCGCATCAGGAAGGTGGAGCTGGGACGGGGAATCAGGACGCCATTGAGATCGATCGTCGCCTCGACGTAGTCCTCGGCCGGACTGGGGAAGCCGGCCGCCACCGCTTCCAGGGCGAGGGGCAGGAGCAGGGACGCGCGGTCCCCGTCCTCACCCTGCGCGAGGGGACCCAACCAGATCAGATCAGTCACGGGAGGAGGGGCGAGATCACGAGCCAGGGGGCCGCTACCCCGTCGACAGACTAGCGCCCGATCAATACATTTGTACCATCTTGGCTGCCGTAGCTAGTCGCCGCAGCCCCGGCGCACCACCTCGGCCTTCAGGGCCGCGAGATCGGGGGCTTCGGGCAGGGCTGGAGCAAACAACAGCGCCCAGGCCAGGGACACATCGCCGACCTCCAGAGCCGCCTCAATGGCGGCCAGCCAGGCCAGGGGGCGCTGGCCGAGGGAACGGATCAAGGCATCGGTGCTGGCCATCCGTTCGGCGGAAGCACCCACCAGCTGCACATGGGCAAAGGCGCCTTCGGCCGCCTGCTCGGGCCGCAGGCGCAGCAGCACAACCTCCCCGGGAGCGATCGGCGCGACAGGCCAGGCCAGGGGAGCCCGGAAGGCTTGGCCCACGGGCGCCTGCTGGCGCCACACCAAGCGGCCATGGCGCTCAATGCGGAGTTCCCGCAAGGGCTCAACCACCACCAACTGCGGCGCCGGCGTCGGCACCAAGCCCACCGCATCACCCTCCGCCACAGGCTCCACCCGGGGAGCCACCACACACACCGCCACGGGGGCGGCAGGTCGCTGCAGGGCATGGGCCTCCAGGGTGAGGGAGAGGCCAAGGGGCACCAGAAGGGCCAGCATGGTGCGAGTACTCCTCAACCGAACCTGCCAAACGCGAAGCCGGACTGCAAATCGTCGTCAGACGCGATCTGAATCATCGCGCTGGTCGACGACACGATGTCAAAAAAATTTTTTAGTCCTGAGGGAGAGGGATCCGGCATCAGGACAAAAAATGCAGACGGGGAGACATGCCTGCATAGGCTAGGGATCTTGGCTCCAATTGATAAATAGTAGGGAGCAAACCCTGATTGCCGCACAATTTCAAAAGAGATCCCACACGGCAACGATTCAGAACCTCTGAGGACTGGCGCTCAGGACCAATCAGACCGATCCGAGCGCCCCGCCGCAGCTGGAGCCGCCCCCAGCGGTGCAGCCGAAGCAGTGATCGGCCACCACCACCGGGTTGTCCTCGGGATCCCACTCCAGCAGGGCCCGCAGATGGGGCCGCGGCCGGCCCCCCGCCGTCGCCAGGCCCAGCTGCTGGTTGAAATCGCAGTCGAACAGCCAGCCCTGCCAGTCGACGCTGATCAGGGAGCGACACATGACGTCGGAGAGATTCTCAGGGCGGTGCCGGGCCTGCAGCAGGGCCTGATAGGGCGCCAGCTGCCCCTGGGCCTCAAGCCAGGTGGCAAACCGCTGGATCGGCATGTTGGCCAGGGCATAGAGGCTGGTGAACACCACGCCGAAGTCAGCGGCAAGCACGCGCCTGTACTCCGCTTCCAACGGGGCCTGGGGGGGCGGCAGGGTCGGGCCCTGGG
>JBIIQK010000290.1:0-2536 GCA_044342135.1 Cyanobium sp. | reverse complement strand
CACAGCTGCGGGAGTCGGCCGGGATGGGGCGTCCTGGCAGTAGGCCCTCGCCCAGGCTCAGCACCTCGGTGAGCTCCAGGGTGGCATCGCCCAGGTGCAGGCGCTGCAGCTTTAGCCGGGAGCCGGGCAGCCCCACCAGCTGGGCGTAGGGCCCCGCCTCCACCAGCAGGCTCGCCCCACGGGTGAAGCCCAGGGTGGTTTCGAAGAAGGTGGCTGCGGCGTCCGCATTGGCGGTGGTGAAGCCGATGCCGGTGATGTGGGGGCTGGGGGTCATGGCAGCAGGGTGCTCAGCGGGGCAGGGCGTTCAGGCCAGCGGCGGCGATGGCACTGTCGACGTCGGGCGTCATGCCCGAGACGCCGACCGCTCCCAGGCAGAGGCCCTCGAGCAGGATGGGCAGGCCCCCGGCCATGGCAGCTGCCGGTTGGCCGAGCAGGCCGGCCAGTTGCAGCAGGGCCGGCCTTTCCCCGTTGATGCTGGCCTCCATGGCCGCGGTGGGCTTGCCGTTGAGGGCGGCCATGCGGGCTTTGGCGATGGCGGTTTCGACGCTGGCCGGACTGGCCCCATCCCGGCGTTCGACCATCAGCAGGTGGCCGCCACTGTCGACGACGGCAATCGACACAATGGCCTGGTGCGCGTCGGCCGCCCGGTGGCTGGCGTCGGTGATGGCCCGGCTGTCGGCGAGCTCGAGGAGGGGTTGGTGGCGCATCAGCTCGAGGGAGTCAGCTCCAGACGATTTTTGCCAGCCACAGGTGCCCTTGAAGCTCCACCCCGGCGGCGGCGGCTTCCAGGTCGGCCTCGGGCAGCTTCAAGGTGGCTTCGGCCTGGTGCCGGATCAGGTCCACGCCGCTGAAGCTGTAGCCCATGGTGGCCCCCAGCTCAGCGATGGCGTTGAGGTTGGGGCAAGCGCTGAAGCGCTCCAGCAGGGCCGGATCCCCCCTCACGGTGGTCAGAAAGGCTTCGAGTTGGTCGCGGGCCATGGTGGGAGAGGCAATCAGGGCGCCTGGGCGCCCCGGGTGTTGGTGAACAGGGCGTAGATCGCCTTCGAGGCGCACAGGAACAGGCGGCTGTGGTGGCGATCGCCGAAACAGAGGTTGGAGACCCGATGGGGCACCAGCACCTTGCCCAGCAGGGTGCCATCGGGGGCGATGCAGTGCACCCCATCGGCGGCCCCACACCAGAGGTTCCCCTCCTCATCGACGCGGAAGCCGTCGGCCCACCCCGGGGTGATCTTGTGGAACACGTCGCCACCACAGATGCTGCGGCCATCGGCGGCCACGTCGAACACCCGGATGTGCTGGCGGGGTTCGGCGGCACCGGGAGCGCCGGATTCAGCCACGTAGAGCTTGCGCTCATCCGGCGAGAAGGCCAGGCCATTCGGGCCGTCGAAATCGCTGGCCATCGCCTCGACGACTCCTGTGTCGGGGTCGAGGCGATAGATGGCGGGTGGTTGCTCCGACGGTTGGCGGCCGCCCTCGTAGTCGTTGAGCAGGCCATAGAGGGGATCGGTGAACCAGATCGAGCCATCCCGTTTCACCACCACGTCGTTCGGGGCGTTGAGCCGTTTGCCATGGGCCTGGTTGGCCAGGATCGTGACCTTGCCGTCGGGCTCCAGGCGGGTGAGGCAGCGGCTGGCGTGGTGGCAGCTGATCAGGCGTCCCTGGAGATCCCGGGTCTGGCCGTTGGCGTAATCCGAGGGCTCCCGGAACACGCTCACCCCATGCTCGGGGCTCCAGCGCATGGTGCGGTTATTGGGGATGTCGCTGAACAGCAGACAGTTGTGGTCGCCGAACCACACCGGCCCCTCCACCCAGCGGAAGCCGTCGGCCAGCAGTTCCAGCTCGGCGTTGAACAGCACCAGATCGTCGAAGCGGCGATCAAAGCTGACCGTGCACTCGGAGGGCTGGTTCAACTGAAAAAGCCGGGCCGCACCCCGCTCCAGAGGTTGTCGTTGCGCTGAATGATCAGCTGCAGGCAGGGTTCGGAGCCCACCTGGGCCGAGAGGTGGCCCTTGGCTCCTGAAGCGGTGGCGATGCACTGCTGGTCGCCGCCGAAGGAGAACTCGCCTGGGCCGAACACCTGCTTCTGCCCGTCCATGCTCTCCACCGACCAGCTGCCGCGCAGCACGTAGATCCACTTGGGGATGTGGTTCTCGTGCCAGTCGGCGGTCCAGCCCACCGGCAGCAGGGTGAGGAAGCCATTCCCTTGCTGGATCAGGTCCAGGTTCCACTGGGGGGAATCGTTCGGGCCCAGCACCCCCAGGGTGTAGGGAGCCATGGTGCAGAGCGTCTGCCGGCTGACACCGTCATCGTCGGTCCAGAGGTGCCAGTAGGGCAGGGCGGCTGGCTGGTTGGGGTCCGGCATGGGAAGGGAAGGTCAGTCTTTGATCGCGATGGCGGAGATTTCCAGCTGGATGCCCAGCACCAGGGCGGACACTTCCACCACGGCCCGGGAGGGGTAGGCCTCTGGGTTGGGGAAGAACTCCTGCCAGACCGCATCCACGGTGTCGAGGGTGTCGATGTCGGTGAGGTAGACGAC
>JBIIQK010000289.1:0-2544 GCA_044342135.1 Cyanobium sp. | reverse complement strand
GCGCCTGGCTGAAGTTTGAAACCGACAAGAACGACCTGCTGCACGTGCGGGTCGACAAAACCCGCAAGATCAATGCCCACGTGTTGATGCGGGCCATCGGCCTGTCGGACAACGACGTGCTCGACAAACTGCGGCACCCCGAGTACTACCAGAAGTCGATCGAGGCGGCGAACGACGAGGGCATCTCCTCGGAAGATCAGGCCCTGCTCGAGCTCTACAAGAAGCTGCGTCCGGGTGAACCCCCCTCGGTGAGTGGCGGCCAGACCCTGCTGCACAGCCGGTTCTTCGATCCCAAGCGCTACGACCTGGGCCGGGTGGGTCGCTACAAGATCAACAAGAAGCTGCGCCTCACGATCCCCGATGCGGTGCGCACCCTCACCCCCGAGGACGTGCTCAGCACGATCGATTACCTGATCAACCTCGAGCTTGATGTGGGCGGGGCCTGCCTCGATGACATCGACCACCTGGGCAACCGCCGCGTGCGCTCCGTGGGCGAACTGCTGCAGAACCAGGTGCGCGTGGGTCTGAACCGCCTCGAGCGGATCATCAAGGAGCGGATGACGGTCGGGGAGACCGAGAGCCTCACCCCCGCCCAGCTGGTGAACCCCAAGCCCCTGGTGGCGGCGATCAAGGAGTTCTTCGGCTCCAGCCAGCTGAGCCAGTTCATGGATCAGACCAATCCCCTGGCCGAGCTGACCCACAAGCGCCGCATCAGCGCCCTCGGCCCCGGTGGTCTCACCCGCGAGCGCGCCGGCTTTGCCGTGCGTGACATCCACCCCTCCCACTACGGCCGCATCTGCCCGATCGAAACGCCGGAAGGTCCGAACGCCGGTCTGATCGGTTCCCTCGCCACCCATGCCCGGGTGAACGAGTACGGCTTCATCGAAACCCCCTTCTGGAAGGTGGAGAACGGCATCGTCCACAAGAGTGGTGATCCCATCTATCTCTCCGCCGACCTCGAGGACGAGTGCCGCGTTGCCCCGGGCGACGTGCCCACCGACGCGGACGGCCGGATCACCGCCGAGCTGGTGCCGGTGCGCTACCGCCAGGACTTTGAAAAGGTGCCGCCCGAGCAGGTGGATTACGTCCAGCTGTCACCGGTGCAGGTGATCTCGGTGGCCACCTCCCTGATCCCCTTCCTCGAGCACGACGACGCCAACCGTGCCCTGATGGGCTCCAACATGCAGCGCCAGGCCGTGCCCCTGCTGCGCCCTGAGCGCCCGCTGGTGGGAACGGGCCTGGAAACCCAGGTCGCCCGCGACTCCGGCATGGTGCCGATCACCCGGGTCAACGGCACGGTCACCTTCGTGGATGCCACCGCCATCGTGATCCGCGATGAGCAGGGCACCGACCATGTCCACCACCTGCAGAAGTACCAGCGCTCCAACCAGGACACCTGCCTGAACCAGCGTCCGATCGTCCGCCAGGGCGATCCGGTCATCGCCGGTCAGGTGCTGGCCGATGGTTCGGCCTGCGAGGGCGGCGAGATCGCCCTTGGGCAGAACGTGCTGATCGCCTACATGCCCTGGGAGGGCTACAACTACGAGGACGCGATCCTGCTGAGCGATCGTCTCGTGCACGACGATCTCTACACCTCGGTGCACATCGAGAAGTACGAGATTGAAGCCCGCCAGACCAAGCTCGGACCCGAGGAGATCACGCGGGAAATCCCGAACGTGGCGGAGGAGAGCCTGGGCCACCTCGATGAGATGGGCATCATCCGCATCGGTGCCTACGTCGAGAGCGGCGACATCCTGGTGGGCAAGGTGACCCCCAAGGGTGAATCCGACCAACCCCCCGAGGAGAAGCTGCTGCGCGCGATCTTCGGCGAGAAGGCCCGTGACGTGCGGGACAACTCCCTGCGGGTGCCCAGCACCGAGCGCGGCCGGGTGGTCGACGTGCGCATCTACACCCGGGAGCAGGGCGATGAGCTGCCGCCGGGCGCCAACATGGTGGTGCGGGTGTATGTGGCCCAGCGCCGCAAGATCCAGGTGGGCGACAAGATGGCCGGCCGCCACGGCAACAAGGGCATCATCAGCCGGATCCTGCCCCAGCAGGACATGCCCTACCTGCCCGATGGCACCCCCATCGACATCGTGCTCAACCCCCTGGGTGTGCCGAGCCGCATGAATGTGGGCCAGGTGTTCGAGTGCCTGATGGGTTGGGCCTCATCCCACCTCGGCTGCCGCGTCAAGGTGGTGCCCTTCGATGAGATGCACGGCGCCGAGAAGAGCAAGCAGACGGTGCAGGCCTACCTCGAGGAAGCGGCCAACCTGCCAGGCAAAGACTGGGTCTACGACCCGGAGAACCCCGGCAAGATCCAGCTGGTTGATGGCCGCAGCGGCGAGCCCTTCGACCAGCCGGTCACCGTGGGCTATGCCCACATCCTCAAGCTGGTCCACCTGGTGGATGACAAGATCCACGCCCGCTCCACCGGCCCCTACTCCCTGGTGACCCAGCAGCCCCTGGGCGGCAAGGCCCAACAGGGCGGCCAGCGTCTGGGTGAGATGGAGGTGTGGGCCCTCGAGGCCTACGGCGCCGCCT
>JBIIQK010000288.1:0-2556 GCA_044342135.1 Cyanobium sp. | reverse complement strand
CACCCTCGGAGTCGATCTGGACGCACAAGCCCTGGTGGTGTCAGCCCTGGAGCATCGTGCTCACGGGGCTAGCGGTGCCCATAGCGAGTTGGCTGCTGCTGGGGCGCTGGTGGGTCACAGCTCCCCTGGCCGCAGGCGTCGGGGTGTGGTGGTGGCTCTTTCTGGTGCTGGTGCCGCGGGCCTACCGGAACGACACGAGCGGTGACTGAAGCGGTCTAAGCCTCAGGCCACCGGCTGCATCAGGCCGCCACCGGGGCTGGAGTCGTCGTCGTCGTTGTTGTTTTCGCCGTTGCCGCCCACGACGGCGTAGATCCCCAGGGCCGCCATGCTGATCAGGGCTGAGATCCAGCTGGCACCATCCAGCAGGCCGGAGCTCAGTTCAGTCAGTTCTCCCATGGAGGCGGCCGGCAGCGTTCTCATGATTGTAACGAACTTTTGCGCGAGCGGAAGGTGCTGGGCGGTCAGACCGCCAGCACCGCTGCGTTGGCGGCCTTGATCTGCTCGGCCCGCTGGGCGTCGCTGAGACCATCGGCGCCGGGAAGTTGTTCGGCCATCTGGTTCAGCCAGCCCATCAGCTCCTCCAGTTGTCTGTCGGCCGGCAGCACCCCCAGGCCCCGGGCCAGCACCTTGGCGGTGCTCCCCGATCCCGCCTGATACACGAGTCGGCCATGCAAGTGCTGGGGCAGGCCCTGGCGCAGCAGTCGGAATGCCGGCTCCTCCATGGGTGTCTCCAGGGCGATGTTGGGCTGCTCCGGCTTGATGCGCGAGAAGCCGCAGCGCTTGGCCACCAACTTCAGCTCCATCAGCTGCAGCAGCGATTGCACCGGCGCGGGGATGGCGCCGTAGCGGTCCACCCAGCCGGCGGCCAGCTCCACCAGGCTCTCCTTGCTGCGGCAGTCGGCCGCGGCGCGGTAGGCGGCCATCTTCTCGTCGTTCTCCGTGATCCAGTCGCCCGGAATGAAGGCCGTGATCGGCAGATCGATCTGGGTGTCGTCCACTGCCGGGATGTCCTGCCCCTGGATCTCGGCGAGGGATTCCTGCAGCATCTCCATGTAGAGGTCGAAGCCGATGGTTTCCATCTGGCCGCTCTGCTCCACCCCCAGCAGGTTGCCCACGCCACGGATCTCCATGTCGCGCATGGCCAGCTGGTAGCCGCTGCCCAGCTGGGCGAACTCCTGGATGGCCCGCAGCCGCTGCCGCGCCGCTTCGCTCAGGGAGGCATCGCCCGGATAGAAGAGCCAGGCGTGGGCCTGGATGCCGCTGCGGCCCACCCGGCCCCGCAGCTGATAGAGCTGGGCCAGGCCGAACTTGTGGGCGTCCTCGATCAGGATTGTGTTCACCCGCGGGATGTCCAGGCCGCTTTCCACGATCGTGGTGCAGAGCATCAGGTCGGCCTCGCCGGCGTTGAAGGCCACCATGGCGCTCTCCAGTTCCCCCTCGGCCATCTGGCCGTGGGCCACCAGCAGCCGCAGGCCCGGGATCATGGCCCGCAGCTGGGTTGCCACATCCTCGATGCCCTCCACTCGGGGCACCACGTAGAAGATCTGGCCGCCCCGGTCGAGCTCCTGGCGGATGGCGCTGCGCACCGCCTCCTCATCGAGGGCGGCCAGGTGGGTTTTGATCGGCCGGCGCAGGGGCGGTGGCGTGGTGATCAGGCTCATCTCCCGCACGCCGGAGAGGCTCATGTACAGGGTGCGCGGGATCGGCGTGGCGCTCAGCGTGAGCACGTCCACGTCCTTGCGCAGGGCCTTGATCTTTTCCTTCTGGTTCACGCCGAAGCGCTGCTCCTCATCCACCACCAGCAGGCCTAACTGCTTGAAGGTGGTGCTCTTGCCGAGCAGCTGGTGGGTGCCCACCACCACATCCACCGTGCCTGCGGCCAGGCCTTCCTGGATCACCTTGCGCTCGCCCGCGGTGCGGAAGCGGTTGAGCAGGCTCACCTTCAGCGGATAGGGGGCGAAGCGTTCGGTGAGCGAGCGCCAGTGCTGCTGGGCCAGCACCGTGGTGGGGGCCAGCATCGCCACCTGTTTGCCGGCCGTCACCGCCTTAAAGATGGCGCGGATGGCCACTTCGGTCTTGCCGAAGCCCACATCGCCGCACACCAGCCGGTCCATGGGCTGGGGTTGCTCCATGTCGCGCTTCACATCGCTGATCGCCTTCACCTGGTCTGGGGTGGGCTCGTAGGGGAAGGAGTCTTCGAGTTCGCTCTGCCAGGGGCCATCGGCGGGGAAGGCGAAGCCCGGTGCCTGGTGACGCTCGGCGTAGAGCTTCACCAGGTCCACCGCCACCTTGCGCACGGCTTTTTTGGCCCGCTCCTTGGCCTTGGCCCAGGCCGTGCCGCCCATGCGGTTGAGGTCGGGCGGGGCGTCGGTGCTGGCGCGGTAGCGGCCCAGGCTGCCCAGTTGGTCCGCCGCCACCCGCAGCAGGCCATCGGCGTACTGCACCACCAGGTAGTCGCGCGATTCGCCGCTGATGGCCAGCTTCTCGAGCTTGAGAAATTTGCCGATGCCGTGGTTGCGGTGCACCACGAAGTCGCCCGGCTGCATCTTGCCCGGA
>JBIIQK010000287.1:0-2565 GCA_044342135.1 Cyanobium sp. | reverse complement strand
CCGGCAGCGGGCCGCTCTGCGGCAGCGCAGCGCCCCGCTCGGCCAGGTGGGCCAACAGCCAGTTCACGGCGGTGGCGCGGCGGGTGCGGCGCGGGTAGAGCTCGCCGATCCGATACCCCGCAAAGCCCAATTGCTCCTTGAGCAGTTGCTTGTGCTCCTTGGGGATCGAGCGGGTGAGGGCCACGGCCGGCGGCCGCTCGGCGATGAACTGGGGCTCGATCGGGAAGGACTCCCGCCACCCGGCCCCCGCAGCCGGGCCCGCGCTCCAGGTGCCGGAGCCATCGGGCACATAGCCCAGGCGCGGCCAGATCAGTTCACACACGAAGCGATCGCTGACGCGATCCGCCAACACCGCTTCCAGCAAGGCGCGGCTCAGGGGGTAGGAATCGGGGCTGGCGGCGGCCTGATCGGGAGCCATCGGCCTGGAGCATCACAATCGGATCACCATGATCCCTGGTTCACTGCGCATCGGTTCTCCCCCGCAGCCCCCCCTGCAGCTGCCCGGCCACGGCACGCCGCGCGCCTTGCGCTGCCGGGTGCTGCAGTCGCCGCTGGCGGGGGTGAGCGACCGCATCTTCCGGGCACTGGTGCGCCGCTGGGCCCCCGATGCCCTGCTGTTCACCGAGATGGTGAACGCCACCAGCCTGGAGCTGGGCTTCGGGCTGCAGAAGGTGGAGGAGCTCGCCAGCGAGCCCGGTCCGATCGGCGTGCAGTTGTTTGATCACCGCCCCGCCGCCATGGCCGAGGCGGCCCGGCGGGCCGAGGCCGCCGGCGCCTTCCTGATCGACATCAACATGGGCTGCCCGGTGAAGAAGATCGCCAAAAAGGGCGGCGGCAGTGGCCTGATCCGCGACCCCGAGCTGGCGGCCCGCATCGTCGACACCGTGGCGGCAGCCGTGGCGATCCCGGTGACCGTGAAGACGCGGCTGGGCTGGTGCGGCGCCCCGGAGGCCACGGCCGTGGCCTGGTGCCGCCAGCTGGAGGCCGCCGGCGCCCAGCTGCTCACCCTGCACGGCCGCACCCGTGAGCAGGGCTTCAAGGGCCGCGCCGACTGGGGCGCCATCGCCGCCGTGAAGGCCGCCCTCGCCATTCCGGTGATTGCCAACGGCGACATCAACAGCCCCGAAGATGCGGTGCGCTGCCTGGCGGAAACGGGCGCCGATGGGGTGATGGTGGGCCGGGGCACCATGGGCGCCCCCTGGCTGGTGGGCCAGCTCGATGCGGCCCTGGCCGGCCGGCCGGTGCCGCCCACCCCCGGCCCCGCCGAGAAGCTGGCCCTGGCGGCCGAGCAGCTGCAGGCCCTGGTGGCGGCCAAGGGCGACCACGGCCTGCTGATCGCCCGCAAACACATGGGCTGGACCTGCACCGGCTTCGCCGGCGCCCCCCAGCTGCGCCATGCCCTGATGCGGGCGCCTACCCCGGCCGATGCACTGGAGCTGCTGCACAGCGCCACGGGCCTGGTAACGGCATCACAACGATGACGGCCAAGGCCCGCAGGCTGACCGTGCTGCTGGTGATTGCGGCCGGGATGGTGCTGCTGCCCCGGCCCTTGGCTGGAGCGCTGGAGATCCCCCAAGTCGCAAGTTGGATCAGCCTCAGCAATCTGGGGGTTCTGGTTGCCACCTACCGGCTCGGCTGGCGCTGGGGGTTGGCGAGCGCCCTGACCCTGACGGGGCTGATCACCCTGGCGGTGCTGACCAAGGGGCAGCCCCCTACTGCCATCCCCCTGATGGCCATCAGCGCCCTGGCCCTGGGCCTGACGGCCCGCTGGGAGATCCAGTCCTTGCTGGTGCTGCTGATGGTGACCCAGTGCTTTGTCGTAGTGGAATCACCGGTGCCGGCGCACCCAGCGGCGGTGCTGGCCTTTGCGGGGCTGCTGGTGCTGCTCACCACAGCCACAGCGACGGCCACCGCCGGGGCCGAGCGGCTAGGGGGCTGGCGCCCCCCGCCAACGGAAGTGCACCACAGCTGGGAGCGGTCCCTGGCCTACGGCCTGCTGCTGGGGAGCACCATGGCCATCACCAGCGCCATCGCCCTGCAGGGCCACTGGGGCCTGATGGGCGGTTGGCTGATGCTGACGCCCCTCATGGTCATGCGTCCCTATGCGCGCGATTCCTGGCCCCGTTCCCTGCACAGGGCCCTGGGCACCCTGCTGGGAGTCGGGCTGGTGCATCTGTTCGCCCTGGCAGCCCCCTGGCCCCCCGCCCTACCGGTTGGGGCCGTGGCCTTCAGCACCGTCACCGTTCTGGCGGCGCTGAAGCATTGGCATCACATGCTGTACGTGGCTTTTCTCAGTGCGGCGGTGATTCTGTTCAACAGCTCTGAGACATCGGTGCTCGCCCTGGCCCAGGAACGGCTGGAGGCCAACCTGCTCGGCATCGCCATCGCCATGGCCGCCATGGCCCTGGCCCAGGCGGGGCTGCGCCAGCGGCGGCTGTGATCCCAGCCTGGCTCCCCTGGCTGCTGCTGCTCTGGCCCCTGTGGCTCAGCCGCCGGCCGGAGGCGAGTTGTCCGATTTGGATGCGACGCAGCCTCCTGGTGCTGCTGGCGGTGTTCTGCCTGCGC
>JBIIQK010000046.1:0-9175 GCA_044342135.1 Cyanobium sp. | reverse complement strand
GCCCAGCACGCCGCGGCTGGTGCAGGCCGCCCCGGGGCCGATGCCCACCATCACGCCGGCGGCGCCGGCCCGCATCAGCTTGAGGGCCACGTCGTAGGTAACGCAGTTGCCGATCACCACCGGCACGCCGAAGTCGCGGCAGAGGGCTTCGAGGTCGAGGCTCTCCTGGCCCTCGGGGCCGATGTGCTCGGTGCTCACCACCGTGGCCTGCACGAAGAAGAGGTCAGCGCCGGCCTCGGCGATGGCCTTGCCGAACTTGAGCGCCGCCACCGGCGTGGCACTCACCGCCGCAATGCCGCCCTGGGCCTTGATTTCGGCGATCCGCTGGCGGATCAGGTCTTCCCGCACGGGCTGGCTGTAGAGCTCCTGCATCAGCGGCACGAAGCTGTCGCGATCGACGGCGGCGATGCGATCGAGGGCCGGGTTGGGATCGTCGTAGCGGCACTGAACGCCCTCCAGGTTCAGCACGCCCAGGGCGCCCTGCTTGGTGAGTTCCACGCACATCCCCACATCCACCACGCCATCCATGGCGCTGGCGATGATCGGGATTTCGCGGGTGATGCCGCCCAGGCTCCAGCTGCTGTCGGTGACGGCGGGATCCACGGTGCGTCCACCGGGCACCAGGGCGATCTCGTCGATGCCGTAGGCGCGGCGAACGGTACGGGAGCGGCCGAGCTGAATGTCCACCTGGAATCCACGGATTCGGGCCAAGCTATCAACCGACCTGCCCCGCCCTGGTGGAGCCGATCCCACTCAGCTCTTGCCGCGGAAGGCTTTCCAGCGTTGGTTGAGGCCGCCCAACAGCCGTTCGCGCTCGCTGCTGCGCAGCAGCTTGGGCACGCCGTAGCGCACCACCCACACCACGCCGGCCAGCTCGAGCAGGCCCGGTACCAGGGGCAGGCTGTCGAGGGCGCCGAGCAGGGCGCTGTAGATGCGCAGCACCAGCAGCAGGCCTACCAGGGCCGCCAGGGCGGTGACGGGCTTGCTGGCCTGGGCCCAGAGGGTCTGGAGTTCGTTCTGGTTGAGCCACTGGCCCAGCTTCTGCAGCAGCAGCTCCCACTCGCCGCCCTCGCCATCACCCTCGCCGGTGGCGGCCGCAGTGGTGGTGGCGACCAGGGGGGCGCTGGTGGCTTCCAGGGGTTCCGCCGTCAGGGTGGCGGCGACGCTGGGCTGGGGGGGTGCGGTTGGTTCCACCGGTGCTTCAGCGGTTGGTTCCAACTCCTGTGGCGCCTCTTCAACCACCTCCAGCGGTTCAGTCGACGCGGCAGGGCTGGGCTCGACAGCGCTGGGTTCGGCAGGGCTGGCTTCGGCAGTACTGGCTTCGGGGCTGGGGGTGGTGTCGTCGGCCATGGCGGTCGGCGCGGCGGATGCACGGAATTGGCGGGAGCTTAGGTGGGTTTGGCCGTGGGCCCCAGGCTTTGGTTCCGGCCCCAGATTTGGCTCAGGCTCCAGGGTTTGGCTCAGGCCTCGAGGGGCAACAGGCTGGGACGCGTCCCCAGACCCACCAGCGGCAACCGCAGCGGGAAGCTGCCGTTGCGCAGGGCGTCCACCAGGGCTTCTGCAGCACTCGCGGCCAGCCGCGGGCTGTGGGAGGGGGCGCAGGCCACCGGCTGGCCCCGCACGGTGATCGTGCCGCTAAGCAACTCCCCATAGGTCACCGACCCCAGGCTGGGCTTGACCCGCCGCGGCACCGAGAGGTCGAGCACGGGTGCCTCCAGCTGCTCCGGCCCGGCGGCGGCCTGGCGGGCCACCGCATCGTTGATCAGGGGCACCGGCGCGGCGATCGCCACCAGCAGGGCACTGCCGTGGCCCTCGAAGAAGCAGGGCCGCACCCACTCGGAGCGCAGCCCGTGCAGATCCACGCTCACCGCCGCCGCGGCTCCCGGGGTGCGGGCATGGCCGCTGGCCTGGCGCTTGCAGCCGGGCTGGTGGCCGCTGCCGGCCCCCACCACCCAGCCGAGGGCGCCACCCACCAGCACCGGCGAGCCCGGGCCCAGCAGCGACAGCCCCGGCATGGTGAGACCGATGCTGCCGGCGCCGCCGCAGGTATAGAGGGCGTTGGCGGCCGTCCCCAGCAGGGTGCCGTAGGGGCTGGGGCAGGGGCCTTCCGCCTGGCTGATGGCCACCACACCGTTTTCGGCGATGGCCCGGTGCAACAGCAGGCGCCCGCCACCGATCTGCTCGAGGCTGAGCTCGGTGTGCAGCTCCCGGCGGGGGTGCAGGGGCGTGGCCTCGCCGCTGGCGTCGAAGGGCAGCGACCGGCCCTCCAGCAGGGCGCCGAGCAGCTGGGCGCCGCCCGTGGCATCGGCCAGCCCGCCCCCGATCGGCAGCACCAGCTCGCCACTGCCGCAGCCCGCCAGCCCCGCCACGCCGGCCAGCTGCCCGTCGCGCAGGCGGATGGGTGGATCCGTGGGCCCGAGGCTCAGGAGCAGGCTGGCCTGGTCGGTGAAGCCCGCATCGGCGGCCACCACCACATCGGTGGCGGCGTAGGCCTCGGCCAGCCCGGCTTGCTGCACCAGGTTGCGGAAGTCGGCGGCGGCGCGCACCTGCAGCTGGCCCCGCTCCTGCTTGTGGCGCAGCTCCGCCTCCTGGCGCGGCGGACAGTCAGGGGTGGTGGTGGCGGGCATGGGCCTGATTTGGGCATTCCCCGGGGGTTTCGATAAACTGACCCTTGCTCAAGACGGTCATTCATGGCGGATCCCAGCGGACCCGGTGCTGGCTCACCGGGAGAGCCCGGCGGCAACGGCGATTCGCGGATCATCCAGACCGACCTGCGCAACGAGATGTCGCGCTCCTATCTGGAGTATGCGATGAGCGTGATCGTGGGCCGGGCCCTGCCCGATGCCCGTGATGGCCTCAAGCCCGTGCACCGGCGGATCCTCTACGCCATGTACGAGCTGGGCCTCACCAGCGACCGGCCTTACCGCAAATGCGCCCGTGTGGTGGGTGAGGTGCTCGGTAAGTACCACCCCCACGGCGACACGGCGGTGTACGACGCCCTGGTGCGGATGGCCCAGGACTTCAACATGCGCATGCCCCTGGTGAATGGGCATGGCAACTTCGGCTCGGTGGACGGCGATCCCCCGGCCGCCATGCGATACACCGAATCGCGGCTGCAGGCCCTCACCACCGACAGCCTGCTCGAAGACATCGAAGCCGAGACCGTCGACTTCGCCGACAACTTCGACGGCTCCCAGCAGGAGCCCACCGTGATGCCGGCGCGGATTCCGCAGCTGCTGCTCAACGGCTCCACCGGCATCGCCGTGGGCATGGCCACCAACATTCCGCCCCACAACCTCACCGAGCTGATCGACGGGATGCTGGCGCTGATCGCCAACCCCGAGATCGACGATCTGCAGTTGATGGCGATCATCCCGGGGCCCGACTTCCCCACGGGCGGGCAGATCCTGGGGCGCCGTGGCATCCGCGAGACCTACACCACCGGCCGCGGCTCGGTGACGATGCGGGGTGTGGCCTCGATCGAAACGGTGGAGGTGAAGGGCCGCCCCGACCGCGATGCGGTGATCATCACCGAGCTGCCGTTCCAGACCAACAAGGCCTCGCTGATCGAGCGGATCGCCGAGCTGGTGAACGACAAGAAGCTCGAGGGCATCGCCGACATCCGCGACGAGTCCGACCGCGACGGCATGCGGATCGTGATCGAGCTGCGGCGCGACGCCTATCCCCAGGTGGTGCTGAACAATCTGTTCAAGCTCACCCCGCTGCAGAACAACTTCAGCGCCTACATGCTGGCGCTGGTGAAGGGCGAGCCGGTGCTGCTCACCCTGCGCAAGATGCTGCAGGTGTTCCTCGACTTCCGGGTTGAGACGATTGAGCGCCGCACCCGCTACTTCCTGCGCAAGGCGGAAGAGCGCGACCACATCCTGCTGGGCCTGCTGCTGGCCCTCGACCAGCTCGATCCGATCATTGCCCTGATCCGGGCGGCCTCCGATGCGGCCACGGCTCGCCAGCAGCTGCAGGAGCGCCACGGCCTCAGCGAGATCCAGGCCGACGCCATCCTGCAGATGCAGCTGCGGCGGCTCACGGCCCTGGAGGCCGACAAGATCCGGCTCGAGCACGAGGATCTCGTGGCCAAGATCGCCGACTACAAGGACATCCTGGCCAATCGGGAGCGGGTGCTCACGATCATCACCGAGGAGCTCGGGGTGATCCGCAGCCGCTACCTCTCGCCCCGGCGCACCGAGATCCTCGATCTCGAGGGTGGCCTCGAAGACATCGACCTGATCGCCAACGAGCGCTCGGTGGTGCTGCTTACCGAGAACGGCTACCTCAAGCGGATGCCGGTGAGCGAATTCGAAGCCACCAGCCGCGGCACCCGCGGCAAGGCCGGCACCCGCAACCCCGGCGCCAAGGGCCAGGGCGAAGAGGCCGTGAAGCTGTTTATCAGCTGCAACGACCACGACAACCTGCTGCTGTTCTCGGATCGGGGGGTGGTGTACACCGTGCCGGCCTACCGGGTGCCGATCTGCAGCCGGGCCGCCAAGGGCACGCCGATCGTGCAACTGCTGCCGATCCCCCGCGAGGAGCAGATCACCTCGCTGCTGGCGGTGAGCGAATTCGCCGAAGAGGCCGTGCTGGTGATGCTCACCAGCGGGGGCTACGTGAAGCGCACCCGGCTCTCGGCCTTCGCCAACATCCGCTCCAACGGCCTGATCGCCATCTCCCTGGAGGACGGCGACGCCCTCACCTGGGTGCGGCTGGCCCAGCCTGGCGACAGCGTGCTGATCGGCTCGCGCAACGGCATGACGATCCACTTCCGCCTCAGCGATGAGGAGCTGCGGCCCCTAGGCCGCACCGCCCGCGGGGTGCGGGCCATGAACCTGCGCGCCGGCGACCAGCTGGTGAGCATGGATGTGATCCCCGCCGAGCTAGCCGACCAGGTGGCCAGCAGTGCCGGCGACGACGTCAGCGATGACGCCGAAGAGGGCGACGAGGTGGCGCCAAGCGAAGGCCCCTGGGTGCTGGTGGCCAGCGCCAGCGGCCTGGGCAAGCGGGTGCCGGTGAACCAGTTCCGCCTGCAGAAGCGGGCCGGCATGGGCCTGCGCTGCATGAAGTTCCGCCGGGACGGCGACGTGCTGGTGGGCCTCAAGGTGCTGGGCGCCGGCGAGGAGCTGCTGCTGGTGAGCGAGAAGGGGGTGATCGTGCGCACCCAGGCCGACGCCATTCCCCAGCAGTCCCGCGCCGCCACCGGCGTGCGGCTGCAGAAGCTCGATTCCGGCGACCGCCTCACCGAAGTGGTGCTGGTGCCCCCGGCTCCCGAGGAGGAGGAGGTTGCCGCTGAGGAAGGGGTTGCCGTGCCCGCTGAAGCCGCCGCTGCCGCTTCCCCCGCCGAGCCTGAAAGCCCAGCCAGCGACGAGTGAAAGGCGGGTACGGCTTTTTGCCGTATCATCCAATCATTGGATGGGCGTTGAAGCTGTGGCCGTCGATGAGCGCCTGGATCTCAAGCTCAGTGCTGCAGACAAGCAGCTCTTTGCCCAGGCAGCTGCCATTGAAGGGGTCACCATGGCGGCGTTTGTGCGTCTGGCGGCCAAGCAGCGTGCCGCTGAAGCCATTCGGCGCGATCAGCAGATCACCCTGTCCCAACAGGACTTCAAGGCCTTTCATGCCGCCATCGCCGAACCTTTCGAGCCCAATGCGGCCCTTCGGAATGCGTTGGAGCAGGCCCACACGCGCGTGAGTCGTGTTTGAGGAGCACCAGCTCGACCCCACCCTTCACAACCGCAAAGCTTTCTTTTGTGGTGAACCTGCTCTCGATCGCTTTCTGAAACAGCAGGCCCACCAGAACATGCGCCGTGGTGTCAGCCAAACTTTCGTCCTGGTCCCGGCAGAAGCCCCTGCAGAGATTGCAGGGTTTTACACCCTGGCTCCCGCGGAGGTCTCCCTGGCCAATCTGCAGCCTGGCGATGCCAAGCCCCTCCCTCCCTATCCGGTGCCCTGTTTTCGGATGGGGCGCCTGGCGCGTGATCAGCGTTGGCAGGGACAGGGCCTTGGCCCCCTGTTGCTGGGCTTGGCCGTGCACCGTTGCCATGCTGCCCAGCGCTCGGTCGGTGGCTATGCCCTTGTTGTTGATGCCAAGAATTCCGCGGCGGTGGCGTTCTATGCACACCATGGCTTCCGTTCCTTTCAGGACACACCAGGAAGCCTCTATCTGCCTCTGTGATGCAGCATGAGCTTTCTCCATACCGGCGCAATGCCCACAGATGTGCTGGTGGTGGGCGCAGGCCCGGCGGCCCTGGCCATCGCCGCTGAGCTGGCGGAGCGGCAGTTGGCTGTGGCCGTGCTGGCGGCAGTTGATCCTCGCGATCCCTGGCCCAACACCTACGGCATCTGGGGCGACGAGGTGGATGCCCTCGGCCTGGGCCACTTGCTGGAGCACCGCTGGAGCCATACCTGCAGCTACTTCAGCTCCAGCCCCATCCGCCACGGCCGCGACTATGGCCTGTTCGATAAGGCACGCCTGCAGCAGTTCTGGCTGGGGCGCTGCGATCAGCGTGGCGTGCGCTGGCATCAGGGGCAGGCCCAGGAGTTGGCCATGAAAGGCGCCTGCAGCCAGCTCACCTGCGCCGATGGCACCGTGCTGCAGGCCCGGCTGGTGGTGGATGCCACGGGCCACAACGCGGTGTTTGTGCGGCGGCCCGATCGGGGGCCGGTGGCGGGGCAGTCGGCCTATGGGGTGGTGGGGCGGTTTTCGGCGCCGCCGGTGGAGCCGGGGCAGTTTGTGCTGATGGACTACCGGGCCGACCACCTCAACGAAGCGGAACGGCAGGAGCCCCCCACCTTTCTGTATGCGATGGACCTGGGGGGCGGCCGGTTTTTTGTGGAGGAAACCTCCCTGGCCCTGGCGCCACCGGTGCCCTACGCGGTGCTGCAGCAGCGGTTGGAGCGGCGCCTGGCCCACCGCGGTGTGGCGATCACCGCGGTGGAGCACGAGGAGTTCTGCCTGTTTCCGATGAACCTGCCCCTGCCGGATCTCGACCAGCCGGTGCTGGGCTTCGGTGGGGCCGCGGCGATGGTGCATCCGGCCTCGGGCTACATGGTGGGCTCCCTGCTGCGCCGGGCTCCGCTGGTAGCGGAAGCCGTGGCGGCGGCGATGGCCGACTCGGCGGTGCCCCCGGCTGCCCTGGCCCGGGCGGGCTGGCAGGCGCTGTGGCCCGCCGCAGAGCGCTTCCGCCGGGAGTTTTATCTGTTTGGCCTGGGCAAGTTGATGGGCTTTGAGGAGGCCCGGCTGCGCCACCATTTCGCCGCCTTCTTCCAGTTGCCGCCTGAGGAGTGGTATGGATTTCTCACCAACACCCTCACCACCCCCCAGCTGCTGGGGGCCATGCTGCGCCTGTTCTCCCTGGCCCCCAACGACGTGCGGGCCGGCCTGCTCCTGCCTGCCCGCCAGCCCTAGCCCGGCGCCTGGCCAGTGGTGGGACCCGGCAACGGCAGCCAGTCGGCGGCGTTGAGCAGGGGGAAGAGGCCGTCTTCGATGGCCACGGCCTTGAGCCATTCGGCCGGCAGCTCGGTGCCGTTGTCGATGGCGTCGAGCAGGCGCCAGAAGCGATCCAGGTGGCGCTCGATCCGCTCCTTGGCCAGTTCGGTGGTGGTGCCGGCCCGCAGGATGAAGCTCCAGTCGGAGCTCTGGGCCAGCAGCAGCTCCCGGCCGGCCTGGGTGAGCAGGCTGCGCTGGGCCTCGCTGCCCACGCCCCGCTGCACCCGCCCCACCATGGCCCGGGAGGCCCGCTGCCACTCGGCCACCACCCAGGCGTTGGTCTCGTTGAGCCAGTAGTCGTGGTAGCCCCCCTGGCCCCAGCTGCTGGGGGAAGGGCGGCACACCTGCAGGGGATCACCGCCGGCCAGGCTTTCGCGCAGGGTCACCAGGCGCACGCCGGCCTCGGCGGCCTGGCGGAACAGGGCCGCCAGGAACTGGGGCCCCTCAAACCACCAGTGGCCGAACAGCTCGGCATCGAAGGGGGCCACCAGCAGGGGCCGGCGCTCCATCGAGCGGGCCAGCCCCGCCAGTTCGCTGGCGCGGCCCTCCAGGTAGGCGGCGGCGTGCTGCTCGATCCGTTCGGCGGCTACGGCGGGCTCGTAGGGCTGCTTCTGGTCGAGGGGGCAGCCCTGGGCGGTGACCCGGTGCAGCTTCAGGCCCAGGGGCCGGCGGCTGGGGATGGCGTGGCTGGCCAGCTCCGCTTCGGGCAGGTCCCAGCCCAGGTCGCGGTGGAATTCCCGGTAGGCGCCATCGCCGGGGTAGCCCTCGCGGGCGCTCCACACCGGCAGGGTGGCACTGCTGTCGCGGCCGAAGAAGGCCGCCCCGGCGGGGGAGCAGATCGGGGCAAACACGCCGTAGCGGGGGCGGGGCAGGGCGTGCAGCAGGCCGTGGGCATCGAGCACTGAGTAGCGCAGGCCGCAGGCCACCAGCTGCTGGTCGAGGCCCTCGTAGAAGGCGCATTCCGGCAGCCAGATGCCGAGGGGCCGCTCCCCCAGCAGGCGCTCGTGCTCCCGCACGGCGGTGATCAGCTGGGCCCGCACTGCCTCCGGCACCTGGCGCAGCAGGGGCAGGTAGCCGTGGGTGGCCCCGCAGGTGATCAGGTCGAGCACGCCCTGCTGCTGCAGGCGGCGGAAGCGGGGAATCAGGGCGCCTTCCGCCTGGATCCATTGCTCCACCACCGCCGCGAGTTGGCCGGCCAGGTGGGTGGCGGCCGCGCCGAGGGGCTCGGGGGCCTGCTGCAGCAGTTCCTGGCGCTTGGCGATCCAGGGCAGGAAGCGGGCGTTGAGCTGGCGGTCGGCCAGCAGCGACAGCAACGTGGGTGAGAGGCCGAGGGTGAGGTGGGGCCGCTGGCGCCGGTCGGTGGCGGCGGCCTCCAGCACGGCCAGCAGGGGCAGGTAGCACTCCTGGAGCGCCTGGAAATACCAGTCTTCCTCCAGCGATCCGGGCTCGCTCGAGCGCACGTAGGGCAGATGCGCGTGGAGGACGAGGGCCAGATCGCCTGCGGCCATGACCTTCCCGCTGTGGCTGCACTCTAGGCGCATCGTTCTGGCGCCCCGTACAATGGGCCTAACTCATAGCCAGTCCGCCTAAGGCCTGGTTTGCCCGAGGTGCCCCGATGGCCCGCGATCCCGGCCGCGTTCTGATCTTCGATACCACCTTGCGCGATGGCGAGCAGTCGCC
>JBIIQK010000286.1:0-2581 GCA_044342135.1 Cyanobium sp. | reverse complement strand
GCGGCTTCGGCGATGGTCACGGGCACGGCAGCCGGTCGATCGGCAGACTCTAGAAACGCGATCCGCTCCCCCATGGGTGCGCGCTCAGGGCCCCCAGCGTTGGGAGCCGAGGAAGGTGAGCTCCACCAGGTCGCTGGCCTGGTTGTCGCCTGGTCCAAGTTGCAGCTTGAAGCCCCCCAGGTCGAGGGCCGTAAGGCTCCGGAACGCCCCCACCACCCTGGCGCGCGTGGGGTCGGGTCCGGCCTTCTCCAGGGCGGCGGTGAGCCAGCGGGCCGCCAGGAATCCCTCCAAGCTGGTGTAGCCGTAACGGGCCTCCGTTTGCTGCCGCTGCATCAACTGCTGGTATTGCGCCACCACCGGCACCCGCCGGTTCCAGGGAAAGGGAACCACCTGGGAGATGCCAATGCCATTGGCCTGGCCACCGGGCAGAGCATCCTGCAAGCCCTCGATGCCCACGGGAGACAGGTTCATCAGCTGGGCCCTGCTGCCGAGTCGGGACAGGTCGCGAGTGAGGGAGGCGGAGGTGGTGAAGGTGGCGATCACCAGCACCGCATTGGCCTGGGCCGCCACCACCTTCCGGGCCGCTGCATCGGTGTTGGTCGCGTTGCGCTGCACCCCGGCAATCACCACCGGGCGCAGGCCATGGCGGGCCAGGGCGACCTGGCTGGAGCGCAACCCGTCTTCTCCGTAGGCATCGGTGATGTGCACCACCGCCACCTGGTGGCGACCGTCACGCACCAGTTGGTCGATCACCCGATCGATCTCGGCCTGATAGCTGGCCCGCAGGTTGAACACCATGGGGCGAAAGGGTTTCAGCACGGCCTTTGCCCCGGTTCGCGGAGCCACGTAGGGGATGCCCACCTGTTCCACCAAAGGAAGAATCGCCTTGGAATTGGCCGTGCCGAAGTAGCCGATCAGGGCGATGGCCTGCTGCTGTTCCACCAGCTGGCGGGTGTTGCGCAGGGTGAGCTGGGGGTCGTAGCGGTCATCCAGGCTCACCAGGCGCAGGCGCCGGCCATGGATTCCCCCGCGCCGGTTCACATCGGCGAACCAGGCCAGCAGGCCTTCCTGATAGTCCCTGGCGGTTTGGGCGGAGGGCCCGCTGAAGGGGGCCGACTGGCCAATCACCAGCTCCCGGGGGGTGGGAGCGGGCTGCCGCGCCGCCGGTGCCGATCGCACCAACAGCGGGGCCAGAAGGGGTAGCAACAGGAGGGCAAGACCGCGTTTGGTGCGTAATGTCGGGACCACCGGTCGCTCGAAACCAGTGCGGAAGCAGCGGCGCTGGAATCTGCTCGCCACGCTGTCACTCCTTCTGGCAGTGATTCTGGCCTTGATCGCGATCACGCGCATCGACATTCAACCGGTCCAGACCCGGGATGCCCTGCGGCTGTCCACCTCGGCCCGATCCCTCACCATCGATCCGGATCACCTGCCCGCCAGTGGCTGGACCACCCTGCGTGGTGATCTGCTCAATTCCGGCGAGGCCAAGGTGGATCAGGAGGCGTTGGCCACGGCTCCCTACCGGGCCCAGGTTGGGGTGTATGCCAATACTGCGTCCGAGCTCGATCTCAGCGTTCCCAGTTTTGCGTCCAGTGGTTATATCTGGTTGATCTGGGATGAGCCTCTCCAGCGCTACCTCGATGCGGCCGGCATCTCGATTGATCAGCGCTTCACCCTGCTCAACACCCTGATCACCGATGCCCCACCGGAGCTCAATCCGGTGGGTGAGGGCCCCGAGCGGCGGGCGGATGGGGGCTATTACCAGTTGTTCACCTACCGCGGGCGCTACCTGCTCGATCAGGCGAGTTTTCGCCACTATCCCTTCATGAGCATCAGCCTGCCGTTGTTCATCGAGGCCGATGATGTGGACGGCAGCCTCAGCTACAACCAGCTACGACTGGAGCCCGACATTCGCGACAGCGGCATGGGTTTCAATGCCCGCATCCTGGGCTGGTTGAACCAGGGCTGGTCGATTGCTGAGTACCGCCATCAGTACGCCACCAGTTTTGGGCAAGGGGGCGGCGAAAGTGACTACAGCCTGGTGTTGTATGAGATCTCCTTCGGCACCTCCGCCTGGGCTGCGGTGTGGCGATTGTTGCTGCCGTTGGTTGTGCTGATGGCGATGGTGTTGCTGGTGTTCAAGGTGCGCCCGGATGAACAGGATGCCCGCGCCAGCATCCCGGTCACGGTGTTGTTGACCCTGGTATTCCTGCAGCAGACCTACCGCAGCGATCTGCCCGTGCTCCCGTTCCTCACGTTTCTCGATCAGGTGTATGTGGTGGCCTATGTGGTCACCCTTGTCGCGTTTGTGCTGGTGATCTGGATTGGTCGTCGCTATGCCGATATGGAGGCCCTGGAGGATCCCCAGGCGCAAGCCCTGCTGAGGGAGCGGCTCGAGCATCTGGACAACAGCTGGCCCGTGGTGGTGGTGATCTTCAGCAGCCTGGCGATTGCCACCGCCTGGTTCACGATTCCGCCCGGAGCCTGACCAGGTCGCAGGCGGCGGGTCGCAAGCGGCGGGGCGAGGGCGACGATCCCCGGCACGGCAGCCGGTCGATCGGCAGACTCTAGAAACGCGATC
>JBIIQK010000285.1:0-2594 GCA_044342135.1 Cyanobium sp. | reverse complement strand
GCGGTGCCGTGGGTGGCTTCAAAGATGGCGGCGTTGTCGCCGATGTTGGCGCCGGGGGCCATGCCCAGGCCGCCCACCACCGCGGCGGCAGCATCGGAGATGTAGTCGCCGTTGAGGTTGAGGGTGGCCAGCACCGAGTAGTCGGCCGGGCGGGTCTGGATCTGCTGGAAGATGCTGTCGGCGATGCGGTCGTCGACCATCACCTTTTGCTTCCACTGGCCGTTGCCGTGGCTGGAGCCGATGGCCTCGAGCACGCCGGTCACCTCAGCGCAGATGGCCTCTTTCTTTTCGGGGGTGAGGGCGTCGTAGCCGGGATCCACCATGCGGGCGTTGGCTTCGATGCTCAGGCCGGGGTTGCGATCGGCGTTGTCGAGGATCCAGCTTTCGCGCTCGGTCACGCAGTCGGCGCGGAATTCGGTGGTGGCGAGCTCATAGCCCCAGTCGCGGAAGGCGCCTTCCGTGAACTTCATGATGTTCCCCTTGTGCACCAGGGTCACGTGGCGCTTGTCGCCCTCGAGCCGCAGGGCGTGCTGGATCGCCTTGCGGATGTGGCGCTGGCTGCCGTGCTTGCTCACGGGTTTGATGCCGATGCCGGAGCCCACCGGGATCTGACGCTTGCCGAGTTTGCCGTTGGCCGGGATCACCACCTCGTTGAGGTGCTTGATCAGCTCCAGGCAGACGGGGTCGCTCGCCTCCCACTCGATCCCCATATAGATGTCCTCGGTGTTCTCGCGGTAGACGATCACGTCGAGGTCCTGGGGGCGCTTGTGGGGGCTGGGGGTGCCCGCGTAGTAGCGGCAGGGGCGCACGCAGCAGTACAGATCGAAGATCTGGCGCAGGGCCACGTTCAGGGAGCGGATGCCGCCGCCGATCGGCGTGGTGAGGGGGCCCTTGATGGCCACTCCATAGGTGCGGATCGCTTCGAGGGTGTCGTCAGGCAGGTATTGATAAGTGCCGTAGAGGTCGCAGGCCTCATCGCCGGCGTACACCTTGAACCACTCGATGCGGCGCTCGCCGCCGTAGGCCTGGGCCACGGCCGCATCCAGCACCATCTGGGTGGCGGGCCAGATGTCCACGCCGGTGCCATCACCGCGGATGAACGGAATGATCGGGTCGTTGGGAACGATCGGCTGGCCGTTCTCGAAGCGGATGGCCGTGCCCGTAGCTGGGGCGGTGAGCTTTGCGTAGGTGGCCATGGTGCGCCCTGGCGTGACAGCGATGGAGCGAGCCTATGCCTGCGGGTGGGTCATAAAAGGTTTGTGGTGATCGGCGCCTGGCCCCGTCGCTGTGCTGAGGGCTCAGACCAACGCCCGGGTGAGCTGCAGGATGCGTGCAAAGGTCAGGGCATACAACCCGAGAATCATTCCTAGGTAGATCAGGACCAGGGTTCGCCCCAAGCGAGTCACCCCCACGAGGGTGGGCTTGCTCTTGTTCAGCAGGGTGCTAATCGAGGCGTGGTAGTAATCGAACGAAGTGATGCCTTTGCTGGGATCGACATCGCTGAGTTGCACGATTTGGCCAGCTTGGGCCTGGCCGACCCGATCCAGTCGATGGAAGATCCAGCCCCAGCTGATCACGAAGTAGGGAAGATAGAGAATGATTTGGCTCAGCAAGACGCCGGGCTGGACCTTGGAGCCCTCGAAAATCAAACCATTAATGGTGAGGTATTCGGCCAACAGCCGCAGGCAGAACCATGCCCCAGGGCGTCAAAACTCCATCGGGGCAGCCGTACTCCACGCCACAGGGCTGTTGCCATGGCAACCAGCCCAATCCCGCAGATCACCATGGCGACAGGATGAATATGGTTCGCCTGCAGGAGGGTCAGGTCGGCGATGAAGCGGCCGCTCGCAGTGCCGGATAGCTGGCTGTCGAGGGATCCGGCCGCCCGCCGCAACATTTCCGCGTTGATGGTCTGCAGCAGGTAGAGCAGGACAAGCACCGCCAGTTCCTTGGCCTGTGCGCGGCGCCCTGCAGGGGCGATCACCATGGTTTGGTTCCGGGCAGCAAGCCGGTGCCCATGTTGGCAACCGCCGATTCGGAGCGCCAAAGCTGGCCACCGTCATCAGGATGGGGACATGAACGCTGCGGATCAGGCCCGGTCGCTGGAGCTGGCCCAGGCGATTGCCTCGGCAGCGGTCCTGTTTCGCGGCCATTTCCCCGACGCCCGCGCCAACCTCACCCCGTGGCGGGACGATCCCCTGACCCGCGCCTTCGCCGAGCAGGAGAGCGTCGACCTCTCCTTCCATCTGCCCGGTTGGAGCCCCCGCAGCCAGTGCCGCTCGTTCTTCGTGCAGCTCCAGCTGGATGGGGCCCCGGGGCCGACGGCCGATGCGCGGCCCCGGTTGCTCGGGGTGGTGATCCGCGGGCTCACCTATGAGAGCGAGCGCTGGCGGCTGGCCACCATGGGCGATTGGCAGCCGTCGGGAAGCCATCTGCCCCAGCCAGAGGTGGCGCAGAAGTTGCAGCAATTCTGCCGGGAGCTGTTCGATCTGTTCGGCGGCGCCGAGCACGGCGATCAGCCCCTGGCGGCGTAACCCTTCGCAACCTTGGCGCTCGCCTCAGCAGAGGCCGCGCCTAATTTGGCTCCTCGCCCG
>JBIIQK010000284.1:0-2599 GCA_044342135.1 Cyanobium sp. | reverse complement strand
TGGCTGCCTTCCCGCATCTCCACCGTGATGGCACCGATGGGTCCCTGGGCGGGCAGGAAACTCACGTAATCGCAGCCCCCGTCCGGGCGGGGACGCACCAGCCAGAGAGGCTTCGGCATCGCTGTGATGGTTCGTTACGTCCCAGTCTGGCGCGCCCGGCCCGCCGGCGTGGCTAGAGGGCGATGGGCTCGACCCCGCTCACCACCGGCGCCACCGCACTGAGCTCCAGATCGGCGTGGTCCTGGGCCAGCTGACCCAGGTTCCAGTCGTTCTTGAACAGCAGCACCGGCCGGTCCCAGGCATCGCGCACGGTCTTGCAGTTGAAGATGCGCCCCACCTGCTCCAGTGCAGGCCAGCCCCCCACCACCCAGCGGGCCACGGTGAAACCCAGGGGCTCAAGCCGGGTCTGCACCCCGTATTCGTGTTCGAGGCGGTACTGCACCACCTCCAGCTGCAGCTGACCCACCGCCGCCAGGATCGGATCGCGCTTGCTCTGGTCGGTGTCGTACAGGATCTGCACGGCCCCCTCCTCCCGCAGCTCGTTCACCCCCTTGCGGAAGCTCTTGAACGCCGAGGGGTTGGGGTTGCGCAGCCAGGCGAAGATCTCCGGGCTGAAGCAGGGGATGCCCTCGTATTCCACCTTCGGCCCCAGGTACAGGGTGTCGCCGATGGCGAACATGCCGGGATTGTTGAGGCCGATCACATCCCCGGGGTAGGCGTCTTCCACCACCTCGCGGTCCTGGCCGAACAGCTTCTGGGGGCGCGAGAGGCGAATGGCCTTGCCGGTGCGGGCGTGCTGCACCGTCATGTCCTTCTCAAATTTGCCGCTGCAGACCCGCACGAAAGCCACCCGGTCGCGGTGGCGCGGATCCATGTTGGCCTGGAGCTTGAACACGAAGCCGCTGAACCCCGGCCGGATCGGATCGATCACCCCGGCGCTGCTGGAGCGGGCCACGGGTTTCTGGGCCAGTTCCAGGAAGGCATCGAGGAAGGGCCGCACCCCGAAGTTGGTCATGGCCGAGCCGAAAAACACGGGGCTGAGTTCACCGGCGTGCACCAGCTCGAGGTCGAGGTCGGCACCGGCCCCCTCGAGCAACTCCAGTTCCTCCAGGGCCAGATCCAGAAGTTCTGGTTCCACGGCTCCCGAGGCGCGGGCCTCGGCCACCGAGAGGCGCTTCTCCTCGCTGGCACGGCCCCGCTCGGCCCGCTCAAACAGGATCACGTCGTGGCTGCGGCGGTCGATCACCCCGCGGAAGCGGTCCCCACTGCCGATCGGCCAGTTCACCGGCCAGCAGGCCAGGCCGAGCTGCTGTTCGATTTCATCCAGCAGCTCCAGGGGCTCCCGCCCCGGCCGATCCATCTTGTTGATGAAGGTGAAGATCGGGATGCGCCGCAGGCGGCACACCTCAAACAACTTGCGGGTCTGGGGTTCGAGGCCCTTGGCGGCGTCCTCGAGCATCACCGCGTTGTCCGCGGCGGCCAGGGTCCGGTAGGTGTCCTCGGAGAAGTCCTGGTGGCCCGGGGTGTCGAGCAGGTTGATCGTGCTGCCCGAATAGTCGAACTGCAGCACCGTGGAGGTGATCGAGATGCCCCGCTGCTTCTCCAGCTCCATCCAGTCGGAGGTCACCTTGCGCTGCTCGCCCTTGGCCTTCACCGCCCCGGCCTGTTGGATCGCCCCCCCGTAGAGCAGCAGCTTCTCGGTGAGGGTGGTCTTGCCCGCATCCGGGTGGGAAATGATCGCGAAATTGCGACGACGCCCCACCGCCTCGGCCAGGGCTGCCAATTCCGGGGTGCTGGTGCTGCTGGTGGTCATGGGGCCAGCCTGCCAGGCCGGTCAGTCGAGCCGGCCCCACACGTCCAGGTAGCGCTCCTGCAGCGGCGCCACCTGGAGCTGGGCAGCCAGCCCGGCCTGCTCCAGCTGCTGCTCCACCTCTTCTGGGGTGAAGGCCGCGTGCAGGGAGGCCCGGTAGTCGCGCCTCAGCACCTCCGGGGCCGCGGCCATCTGGGCAGCCACCAGGGCCTCCACCGCCCCAGGGTCGGCGGGGCGCCGCAGATCCTGGACGTACACAAAAGCCCCAGGGGCCGCGAGCTGGACCACGGCCTGCCAGAGCACCGCCGGATCGTGCAGGTGGTGCAGCAGGCTGTTGCTCACCACCGCCGTGAACTGGATGGCCAGGGGGGCCGGATCCGCCAGGGGCAGACACGCCTGCTGAAAGTGCACCCGGGAGGCCAGCGCCGGCGCGGCGGCCAGCCGCTCCCGGGCCACGGCCAGCATCCGCGGAGCGCCGTCGAGGCCGAGCACCGCCGCCGCGGGCCAGCGCCGGGCCAACAGAAAGGTGATGTTGCCGGGGCCGCAGCCCAGATCCGCCACGCGCATTCCCAGGTCACCACCACAGCGGTGGGCCAACCGCTCCACCAGCGCCGCATCGGAGGCGGCGAAATCAGCCTCGGCGTAGGCCCGCACCTGCTCAGCCCCATCCATCAGCTCGGGCTCGGGAATTCGCTCCATCACGCGCCTCAGCGACAGACAGCAGTCTGCCCACCCCGAGGCAGCGCCCACTGTTGCTGGTGTCAACGGCTTCTTGCACACCCCACCGGT
>JBIIQK010000045.1:0-9262 GCA_044342135.1 Cyanobium sp. | reverse complement strand
CTGGGGGAACAGAACTACAACCTGCTGTTCAACAACTGCGAGCACTTCGCCCACTGGTGCAAAACAGGCCGCCACCGCAGCGCCCAGGTCGAAGACTGGCTCCACACGGGCAGCTTGGGGGCCCTGGCCATTGGCCAGTGGATGCCCGCCGCCGTGCTCACCGGCGCCCGGATGCTGTTGCGCCAGGGCCACCAGCTGGAGAAGGGCAAAGACCTGGCGCGGCGCAGCCTCGACCAGCTCGACCAGCTGCGCCTCAGCCTGCAGCAGAAGCTGGAGGAGGAACTCGCCCGGGCCGAAGCGCGCTGGGGGCAAGACCGCTTCGAAAGCCTGCGGCTGGCGGCCCAGAACCTGGCCGACCGGCTCACGGAAGTGGAGGAACTGGAAGAGCGCCTGCGGCGCCAGTTCGAACCGGGACAGGACCAGTAATCTCAACCATCCGCCTCTTCGAGGCAGCCTCCCCGCGCGCCGCTGCCCCATGAGCCCAACGGCGATCCCCAGCTACCAGCCCCTGCACCACAAGTACCGGCCCCAGCGGTTCGACCAGCTGGTGGGTCAGGAGGCCATCGCCGCCACCCTGGGCAACGCCCTGCGCACCGGGCGAATCGCGCCGGCCTATCTCTTCTGCGGCCCCCGCGGCACCGGCAAAACCTCCAGTGCCCGCATCCTGGCCCGCTCGCTCAACTGCGTCGGTTCAGACGGCCCCACCCCCGAACCCTGCGGCGTCTGCGAGCTCTGCACCTCCATCGCGGCCGGCAATGCCCTCGATGTGATCGAGATCGACGCCGCCTCCAACACCGGCGTCGACAACATCCGCGAGCTGATCGAGCGCTCCCGCTTCGCGCCGGTGCAGGCCCGCTGGAAGGTGTACGTGGTGGACGAGTGCCACATGCTTTCCACCGCGGCCTTCAACGCCCTGCTGAAAACCCTGGAGGAGCCGCCACCGCGGGTGGTGTTCGTGCTGGCCACCACCGACCCCCAGCGGGTGCTGCCCACCATCCTGAGCCGCTGCCAGCGCTTCGATTTCCGCCGCATCCCCCTGCAGGCCCTGGAGCAGCACCTGGCCTGGATTGCTGAGCAGGAATCCATCGGCATCACCCCCGAGGGCCTGCACGTGGTGGCCCAGCGGGCCCAGGGGGGCCTGCGGGACGCCGAGAGCCTGCTGGATCAGCTCAGCCTGCTGCCAGCGCCGATCGATGCCACGGCGGTGTGGGAGCTGCTGGGGGCCGTGCCGGAGCAGGAACTGCTGGAGCTGGCCCGGGCCCTGGCCAGTGCCGAACCCCTCGCCCTGCTGGAGGGCAGCCGGGAGCTGCTGGAGCGGGGTCGCGAACCCGCCGCGGTGCTGCAGGGTCTGGTAAGCCTGCTGCGGGATCTGGTGCTGGCGGGCACCGCCCCCGACCGGCTGGAGCTCACCAGCGTGTCACCCCAGTTCCGTCCCGAGCTGCCGGATCTGGCCCGGTCGGTTGGGAAAGCCCGGCTGTTGCACTGGCAGGCCCAGCTCAAGGGCAGCGAGCAGCAACTGCGCCACAGCGTCAATCCGCGTCTGTGGCTGGAGGTGCTGCTGCTGGGTCTGTTGGCCGAACCGGTCGCCGTCGCCGCGGCCGCACCAGGACCCGCACCTGCTCCAACTGCCGCTCCAGCTCCAACTCCAACTGCCGCAGTGGCGCCCCTCCCGACCACCCTGGCGACGCCCCTGGCACCAGAACCGGCACCGGCACCGCAACCGGAAACGGCCCCCGACGTGGCCGCCCCTGCAGCAGCGGAAGCCTCCCCCAACCTGCCGGAACTGTGGCAACAGATCCTGGCCGGACTGGAGCTGCCCTCCACCCGCATGCTGCTCTCCCAGCAGGCCCAGCTGGTGCGCCTCGACGAACGCCGGGCCGTGGTGCAGGTTGCCGGCAACTGGATGGCGATGGTGCAGAGCCGCCTATCCCTGCTGGAAGCGGCGGTGACCAAGGCCCTCGGCAGCCCGCGGCAGCTGGTGCTGGAGGGCGGCGGGGAACCCATGCCGCCCCCCAGCGCTGCCCCAACGCCAGCCGTCTCCCGGGTGATCGCGCCAGCAACGCCACCCGCCACAGCCATGGAGCCCCCGACCTTGGCCACCGCTGCAATTCCAGCTCCAGCGGCCCTGCCAACGCCGGCCCCCGCTCCGGCGGCGATGCCTGCCCCAGCTCCGGCTCCCGCCGCACCCCTCGATGAGAAGGCGCGGCGGCTGGCCGAATTCTTCAACGGCGAGGTCGTCGAGATGGATGGCCCCCTCGACGACCTTCCCCCGGGCGAAGCGGCGGCCTGAGCCCCTAGAAGCAGCGATCCGAGCTCCCTGCCTCAGGCCGCCGCCGGATCCTCCATCGGTGCCTCGTCGTCTTCGCCCAGGTGCATGGTCTTGGCCCAGACCAGGCTCTTGGGCAACAGAGCCATCCGCAGGCTGGTCCAGGGGATCACGACAAACCAGTGACCCAGATAGGCAATGCCAAGGGCGAGATTCCAGGGATTCATCACCGGCAGGGGCGGACCCTCCCCAGGGCGTCGACAGCCGGCCAGGATGGCGCCTCCCGACAGTCCGAAGGCCACGAACGAGAGGGGCCAGATCGTGGGGGAGGTGCGGGTGATCACGGCTCCGAGCAGGTCGGCGATGGCCACCACCGGCAGGCCGTACTGGAGCAGAAAGAAGCAGGCCAGATCGAGCTTCTGGGCCCCAGTGAGCCGGTCCGACAGCAAGCCCGGCCCGTAGTCGAAGAAGCGCTGCAGGCCCCCTTCAGCCCAGCGCTGGCGCTGACGCCACAGGGCCGCCAGGCTGAGCACGGCCTCCTCCTGCACGGGAGGATCCCAGAGCAAGCCCACCGGCTGGCCATCCAGCAGCAGCCGGAAGCTGAGGTCGAGGTCGTCGGTGACCGTGGCCTCATTGAAACCACCGCTGCTGAGCAGGGCATCACGGCGCAGCAACTGGCCATTGCCCCGCAACTCCACGACACCACCCACCGCCAGCCGTCCCTGCTGGATCACGGCGTCCAGGGCCATCTCCATCGCCTGGGCCCGGGTGAGCCAGTTGGCCGTGGCGTTCACCTCGGCCTTGCGCAGCTGGACGGCAGACCATCCGCCCTGCTCCGCGTAGGGAATCAGGCGCTCCAGGGTGTCGCTCTGGAGATCGGCATCGGCATCGAGCACGAACATCCAGCGACCCTGGAGCTGCTGCAACACCAGATTCAGCGCCCCCGACTTGCCGCCTCCGGCATCGGCCTCCCGGCGGAGCACCCGCAAAAAGGCATGGCGCTCCTGAAGTTCGGCCAGCACCTGGGGGGTTCGATCGCGGCTGGCGTCATCGATCACCCAGAGCCGCAGTTGGCCCTCCGGGTAACGCAATTGGGCGATGCGCTCCACCAACCGGCCGATCACGGCCTGTTCATCGCGGGCCGCCACCACCACGTCCACCGCGGGCAGCGGCACCTCAGCAGCACCCTCCCCCCCTGCAGGGGGGACGGCCGGATCGGCTGGAGCGGGGGGGGAACCAAAGGCCCGCAGCAGCACGGTGCGCAGGGTGTATCCCCCCAGCAGCACGGCCAGGGTGACGGCGGGAGCCAGCCGCAGGGACCCCTGCAGCCAATGGGGCGCCAGCCCTGCCCAGCCACAGCCGATCAGGAACAGGGCAGACTTGCCACGACGGTGATCGGTGGAACGGCCACCCGCAGCCATGGCGATCCCGGAAGTGGCCGAACTCTAAAGGGAGCCTGCAGAAGCATCGGTGGGCTGGGCTCCGCCCCCACGGGTGAGGGCCTTGAGGGGCTCCAGGCTGGTGCCCGGGTAGTAGTGCTGGAGGATTCGGGTCAAGCTCCAGCCGCGACTGGCCAGGTCGATGGCCCCCGCCTGGGACAGGCCGGCACCGTGGCCAAATCCACCCCCGTCGAAACGCCAACGGCCCGGACCCTCGGAACGCAGCACAAACAGGGTGCTGGGCAACTGCCGCAGGGTGCGCCGAATGGCGTCGCGCCGCAGCACCAGCCGCTGGGGGGCTCCGGCCGGGGCCTGGAGGGTGATCGCCAGGGCCAGGACCCGGCCACTGGGGCCCCGCTCCAGCACCGCCACCCCGGTGGGCAGGCCGACCTGGGGAGTCGTGCGGGCCAGGGCCTGGCGAATCTGGGCAGCGTCGAGGCTGCGGCTCCAGCGGAACCGGGGGTGGTCGGCGCCATAGGCCCGGGAGGTGGCCGCCAGGGCCGCGGCAACGCCGGCCGGCGCCAGCGGCAGGGTCACGCCGGCCGCCAGGGCGGGCGGACCATCCACCCGGGGCCGCAGATAGGGCAGGGCCGACCCACTCCAAACCTCCTCAAACCCAGCTGCCAGGCCCCCATTGGTGGCGTGATACACCCCATGGATCGGGGCGCCCTGCCAGGCCAGCACCTGGTGCCGGGTCGCGCCGACCGCCTGCCGCACGGCCGCTCCGGCCTGGCGGGGGTCGGCATACACCTGGCACTGGGTGTCGGCACAGAGGTGATAGCCATCCACGGCGAACCGCTCCTGGTTGCGCACGGCCCAGGTGCGGGCCAGCACCGCCTGGGCCGCCAGGGCTGCTGGTGGAGCGCCGGCCCCAATCTCATGGGGCACCACACCGAGCAGATAACGCTCCAGCGGCACCTGCTCCACCAGGGTCCAGCTGCCGTAGGCGTCGCTCTGCAAGCGGAAGGGCCCGCCGTACACGCCCCCCTGCCAGCGCAATCCCCCCGGCGCCTCCAGTCGCAGCGGTCCCTCCAGCAGCAGCGGGCCGTCGGGGCGCCGCAGCTCCAACACGAGGCGCTGGCGCTGCAGCTGCTCCACCCGCCGCGGCGTGGCCCCTGGAGGTGCGGGGGCCTCCAGGGGCGCCCACACCTCCCATTCCGCCGGATGGGCAATCACCGGAGCCGCTCCGGCCTGGCGCCAGCGGGACGCCGCATCCTGGGCGCTTTCGTAGCTGGCAAAAGGGCCCCAGACCTGGCGCCGCACGGTCAGGGGCTCGGCCAGGGGCACGCTCCGCCACTGCAGGGTGAACTGGGGGGCCTGGAAACGCTGGCCCCGGGCCGTTTCCAGGGTGAGGTTGCCGCCGGCGCTGCGCAGCAGCAGGGGAGCCGGGGGGCCCAGATGGGCCGCCAGGGCAACCCACAGCACAGGCGCCGCAGCATCCACCGCGGGCGGCGCAGGCACGGGCCAGTGCAAGGAGCTCGAAGGAGCGGGGGGAACGGCGGCCCGACACCCCCCTGCCAGCAACAGGGAACCGGCCCAGACCGCCGCCGGCAGCAGCGATGAGAGCGAGGCCATCCGGAACGGAGACATGGCTGGCAAGGAGGGGGCTTGGAGGAAGGCACTGCCACGTCGTACTCTGCTTCTTTGTGCCCGCCGCGACGCGAGACATGCCGAAGCTCAAGACCCGCAAAGCAGCCGCCAAGCGGTTCAAGGCCACCGGCAGCGGCAAATTCCTGCGTCGCCGGGCTTTCCGCAGCCACCTCCTCGACCACAAGAGCCCGAAGCGCAAGCGCTACCTGGGCACGATGGCGGTGGTCGACGAGCGCGACGCGGACAACGTGAGCGCGATGCTCCCCTACGCCTGATCCCGCGGCATCCCTGCCCGTCCGTTTTCATTCTTTCCTGATTCCCTGCCATGGCTCGCGTCAAGAGGGGCAACGTTGCCCGCAAACGCCGTAACAAGATCCTTCGCCTCGCCCGCGGTTTCCGCGGTGGCAACGGCTCCCTCTTCCGCACCGCCAACCAGCGGGTGATGAAGGCGCTCTGCAACGCCTACCGCGACCGTCGTCGGCGCAAGCGCGACTTCCGCCGTCTTTGGATTGCCCGCATCAACGCGGCTGCCCGCCTGAACGGCCTGAGCTACAGCCGCCTGATGGGTGGGCTGAAAAAGGCCGACGTGCGGCTGAATCGCAAAATGCTGGCCCAGCTCGCCGTGGTTGATCCCGGCAGCTTCACCAGCGTGGTGGGTGCCGCCAAAAACTGAGTTCCCCTGGTAGGTCCCCTTGGACGCCCTCCTTCCGCAGGCCTACCTGATTGGGCTGATCGTTCTCCTCGGGGTCGCCGCAGTGGTGGTGGCCCGACAAATCTGGCGTGTGCGGGCTGACGAAGTCACCCTGGCCAAGCTGGAACGGAAGGACAGCGCCAAACCCTCCGACGCCGCCAGTTTGTACGAGCTGGGCTCGGTGCAGCTGCGCAAACGGCTGTATGGGCAGGCTGCCGAATCCCTGAAGCAGGCCTTGAAGAAGGCGGAAGCGGAAAAGGAACCGGCCGAAGCCCAGGCGGTGATTCAAAACGCTCTGGGTTTTGCCCTAGCAGCCCAGAACAACTACAAAGGCGCCATTCGCCACTACCGCCTGGCCCTGGAAGCTAAACCCGCCTACCCGGTAGCCCTCAACAACCTGGCTTACGCCCTCGAGAAACAACTCAAGTTGGACGAGGCCAAGGAAACCTATGAACGGGTCATCGGCCTGGATCCCTCCAACAAGACCGCTCGCAAACGACTGAAGTTGCTGGAGCGCAAGGTCGGCAGCGTCAAAGGGGCCTGAAGTTCAGGTCCAGGCCCGGCTTGCAGGCCTGCCTGTCACCAAAGTCCGCGCACCGTCGAACCGGAGCCACTGCCGCCCGATCCATAGGCATTGCGGCTGCTGGCGGTTCGGGAGGTGCTCACAGGGCGCAGATCCAAACGACCGCCCCGACTGGTGAGGCGGGGAGCTTGCCATCCGGACAACTGCAGGCCCTGCAGACCGGTGAACACCCCTCCGAGCTCCAGACCCGCGACCTCGCACTGACAGAGCATCAGCAGGTCCAGCTGGTCCGACTCGGCGTTGAGGTTGCCCTGCACAGGAGTGGTGATCCCCCCCACCGTCAGCTCACCCCGCAGGTCGATCATCTGGCCCATGGGCCGAGCCGAAGCCAAGCGCAACTCGGCGTTGACAGTCTGGGAGTTGTCAAAAGACTGATACACCCCGCTCCAGGTGAGGGGCAGATCCTTGGCCAGCAGCTGGGCGCGGGCGATGGGATCAAAGGTTTCGGCCCCACCCAGACCACTGAGGGACTCACCACCGACGCTGGCGGCGGCCGGGGCCATGAAGGGCACGAAGGCCTCGCTGGCCAGGGGTGTGGCCGCCCTCGCCGGAGACTGGAGCTGTGGCACCGTCAGCAGCGGCACAACAGCCAGGGGCGCAACAGCCAGAGACACGGCAGCCCGAACAGCGACGGACACGACAGGAGGGAACCAACTGATGGGAGGCTAGGACCGTTGCCGAGATCTGGCCCTGTTCCGTGGTCACCACAGCCTCCCCCAGCGATCCGCACACCGATCTGCACCCGGATCCAGCCCCGGTCCAGGACCCGCTGCTGATCGGTGGCCGCCGTTTTCGCAGCCGGTTGATGACCGGCACGGGCAAATACCCAAGCCTGGCGGCGATGCAGGCCAGCCTCACCGCCAGCGGCTGCGAGATCGTCACCGTGGCGGTGCGACGGGTGCAAAGCCAGGCCGCCGGCCACGAGGGGCTGATGGAGGCAATCGACTGGACCCGCATCTGGATGCTGCCCAACACGGCCGGCTGCGCCACCGCCGAGGAGGCCATCCGGGTGGCCCGACTGGGTCGGGAACTGGCCAAGCTGGCCGGCCAGGAGGACAACACCTTCGTGAAGCTGGAGGTGATCCCTGACACCAAACATCTGCTGCCCGATCCAATCGGCACCCTGGAAGCGGCCGAGCAGCTGGTGAAGGAGGGGTTCACCGTGCTGCCCTACATCAACGCCGATCCCCTGCTGGCCAAACGGCTGGAGGACGCGGGCTGCGCCACGGTCATGCCCCTGGGCTCCCCGATCGGCTCGGGCCAGGGCATCCGCAACGCCGCCAACATCGCCCTGATCATCGAGAACGCATCCGTGCCCGTGGTGGTGGATGCGGGCATCGGCGTCCCCAGCGAGGCCGCCCAGGCCATGGAAATGGGCGCTGACGCCCTGCTGATCAACAGCGCCATCGCCCTGGCGGGTGATCCCCCAGCCATGGCGCGGGCCATGGCCCTGGCGACCGAAGCGGGTCGGAGCGCCTTCCACGCCGGCCGATTACCCGTGCGGGGACAGGCGAGCGCCAGTTCCCCCAGCTCCGGTCGGGTGGGCAGCTGACGTCCTCACCCGCCGGCGAGGCGCTCTGTGACGATCCATGCCAGGGCCTGGGCAGCCAAGGACAGCATCCATAGGTTGATCGTCCTTGCGCTCCCTCTGCCATGCAGGTCACTGAAGAAGACGGCGGCCGGCTCAACGCCTTCGCCCGCGAGCCCCGCATGGTGGTGATGGATCAGGCTGAAGCCAGCGCATCCAGCTCCCGCCTGCTGCTGATCGGCGGCAGCGTCCTGGTGGTCGTCCTGGTGCTGGTGGCCACCTGGATCAGCTGACCCTCGAGCTGAACGCCTGTAGTAGCTTGCGAGGCGGAGCACCCGCTCGTCCTGCTGGAGTTGGGTTCACGGAATGAGGTCGGCATGGGGGTTGGGATGAAGGTCTTCGTTCTCGGCGGCGATGGCTTCTGCGGTTGGCCCTGTGCGGTGAACCTGGCCGACGCGGGCCACGAGGTGGTGATCCTCGACAACCTCAGCCGGCGCAAGATCGACATCGACCTCGAGGTGGAGTCGCTCACCCCGATCGCCACCATGGGCGACCGACTCAGGGCATGGGAGCAGGTGGGCGGCAAGCCCATGCGGTTCGTGCACCTTGACCTGGCCCACGAGTACCAGCGGCTGGTTGACCTGCTGGTGGCCGAGCGCCCCGACGCGGTGGTCCACTTCGCCGAGCAGCGGGCCGCCCCCTACTCGATGAAGAGCAGCGCCACCAAGCGCTACACCGTCGATAACAACGTCAACGGCACCCACAACCTGCTGGCCGCCATCGTGGAGAGCGGTCTCGACATCCACATCGTGCACCTGGGCACGATGGGGGTGTACGGCTACGGCTCCCACCGCGGCGCCACCATCCCCGAGGGCTACCTCAAGGTGGAAGTGCCCCAGCCGGACGGCTCGCGCTTCGAGGAGGAGATCCTGCACCCGGCGAGCCCGGGCAGCGTCTACCACATGACCAAGACGCTGGATCAGCTGCTCTTCCTCTACTACAACAAGAACGATCAGATCCGCATCACCGACCTGCACCAGGGGATCGTGTGGGGCACCAACACCGAGGCCACCGAGCGGGATCCGCGCCTCACCAACCGCTTCGACTACGACGGGGACTACGGCACCGTGCTCAACCGCTTCCTGATGCAGGCGGCCATCGGCTA
>JBIIQK010000283.1:0-2608 GCA_044342135.1 Cyanobium sp. | reverse complement strand
CAACAACATCCGCACCGTGGATGGCGGCACCCACATTGAGGGCCTGAAAACGGTGCTGACCCGCACCCTCAACACCTTCGCCAAGAAGCGCGGCAAGCGCAAAGACGCCGACACCAACCTGGCCGGAGAAAACATCCGCGAGGGCCTCACCGCCGTGCTGTCGGTGAAGGTGCCGGATCCGGAATTTGAAGGCCAGACCAAAACCAAGCTGGGCAACACCGAGGTGCGCGGCATTGTCGACACCCTGGTGGGCGAAGCCCTGAGCGAATACCTGGAATTCAACCCCTCGGTGATCGACCTGATCCTCGAGAAGGCGATCCAGGCCTTCAACGCCGCCGAGGCCGCCCGCCGGGCCCGCGAGCTGGTGCGCCGCAAAAGCGTGCTGGAGAGCTCCACCCTGCCGGGCAAGCTGGCGGACTGCAGCTCTCGTGACCCCTCCGAGTCGGAGATCTACATCGTGGAGGGCGATTCGGCTGGTGGCTCCGCCAAGCAGGGCCGCGATCGTCGCTTTCAGGCAATCCTGCCGCTGCGGGGCAAGATCCTCAACATCGAGAAAACCGACGACGCCAAGATCTACAAAAACACCGAGATCCAGGCCCTGATCACGGCCCTGGGCTTGGGTATCAAGGGTGAAGACTTCGATGAGAAGAATCTTCGTTACCACCGGATTGTGATCATGACCGACGCGGACGTCGACGGCGCCCACATCCGCACCCTGATTCTCACCTTCTTCTTCCGCTATCAGAAAGCGCTGGTGGAAGGCGGCTATATCTACATCGCCTGCCCGCCTCTGTACAAGGTAGAGCGAGGCAAGAACCACACCTACTGCTACAACGAAAACGACCTCAAGAAGACGGTCGAATCCTTTGGCGAGAAGGCCAATTACACGATTCAGCGCTTCAAGGGTCTGGGTGAAATGATGCCCCAGCAGTTGTGGGAAACCACGATGGATCCTTCCACCCGCACGATGAAGCGGGTCGAAATCGAGGATGCCCTCGAAGCCGATCGCATTTTCACGATCCTCATGGGTGACAAGGTGGCTCCCCGCCGGGAATTCATCGAAACCCACAGCGCCACCCTCGATCTCGCCCAGCTCGATATCTGATGCGAGCCTCCCGCATGGCGCAGCCTTCCTCAGCCTGGCGCTGGGCGGCCCTGCTTGGTTTGGCCCTGATCAGTCCCGTGGGCCTGCCGGCCGGCGGCGCCGATCGACGGCCCCACGAAGTTCGGCGGCGCAGCGCCGGTGATCCCTTGCTGTCCACCCAGGCCGTGGCGTTGCGCTCGGCCCCGGAGCAGCGGGCGCCTTCCCTGCAGCAGTTGGGCCCGGGCGAGCCCCTGCGTGTGCTGCGCAGTTGGCGGGCCAGCTCCGGTCAGCGCTGGCTGCAGGTGCAGGCGGCCGACCGCCGCGGCTGGTTGCTGGCGGGCTGAGCGCCCGATTTTGGGTGGTGGCCGGTTTTTGGAGGCCTGGGCTGACCTCTGAAGACAGCCTCCTTAATTCTGTACAGCCTGTACAGAATTAAGGAGGCTCCGAAGCACAGCCCAGTTCTTCTGGGATCCCCGTTCAGGAGGCCAGAGCTGCTTCGATGGCGGCCTTCAGTTCAGCGGAATCGGGCTCCACGTTGCTCTTGAAGCGGCCCAGCACGGTGCCGTCTTTGCCGATCAGGAACTTCTCGAAGTTCCAGGCCACGGCGCCGGCCGGTTCGGCCTGGCTGAGGGTGGTGTAGGGCTCCTCGGCCATGGACACCTTGTCGAGCAGGGTGAAGCTGGCGCCGTAGGTGGTGGAGCAGAACTGCTGGATCTCCGGCAGGGTGCCGGGTTCCTGGGCGCCGAAGTCGTTGCAGGGGAAGCCGAGCACCGCCAGGCCCTGGGGCCCGTAGGTGTCCTGCAGGGCCTGCAGGCCGGCGTACTGGCGGGTGAAGCCGCAGCGGCTGGCCACGTTCACGATCAGCAGCACCTGGCCGGCCCAGTCGCCCAGGCTGCGCGCGCCACCCTGGCTATCGCGCACAGTCACGGTGTTCACGTTGATCGCCATGGGCTTGGAATTTCAGGGTGGCCGGACCTTAGCGAGCTGACGGCAACCAGGGCCCATAAACTCGGCTTTGCGGCGTCGCAGGGCCCATGAGCGAGGCCAACGGAATCCAGGTGGCCGAGGTGGTGGCCCAGCAGCTGGAATCCCTGCTGGAGGCCGGCAACTACGACGGCGCCAAGCTGCTGCTGGGTCCCGTCCAGGAGGTGGATTCCGCCGAAGCGATCGGCCGGCTGCCCCGCACCCTGCAGGCCCTGGCCTTCCGGCTGCTGCCCAAAGACGAAGCCATCGAGGTTTACGAATACCTCGAGCCGGCTGTGCAGCAGACCCTGCTGGAGCGGCTCCGTTCCGGCGAGGTGCTCGAGCTGGTGGAGGAGATGTCCCCGGACGACCGGGTGCGGCTGTTTGATGAGCTGCCGGCCAAGGTGGTGCGGCGCTTGCTGGCCGAACTGAGTCCGGCGGAACGGCGGGTGACGGCCCAACTTCTTGGCTATGAGAGCGAGACGGCCGGTCGCCTGATGACCACCGAATTCGTGGATCTCAAGGAGTTCCACAGCGCTGCCCAGGCCCTGGCGATCGTGC
>JBIIQK010000282.1:0-2613 GCA_044342135.1 Cyanobium sp. | reverse complement strand
GAGCGCCAGCGGCGGCACCAGCAGCAGATCGCAGCCCCGGATGGCCTCGCGGGCGGTGGTCAGCCACTGCTGCAACAGGGCATCGTTCACCAGTCGCACCGGCTTGCCCTGCATCAGCGCCAGTCCGGCAGGGGAACCCAGCAGGTCGCGGAAATCCCCGGGCAAGGGGGCAAACGCAATGGCGACCTTCTGGGCCGCATCGGCGAAATTGGTGCTGCCGATCAACGTGACGCTGTGGCCGCGGCGCTGCAGCTCCTGCAGCAAGGCCAGATAGGGCTCCAGATCGCCCCGCGACCCCACACTGATCAACCGGATCAAAGCCATGGCTGCACCTGACGACACATCGATGCTGCTACCGGTGCGGGCTGGTCGTTGTCGCCTTTGGGCTGCTCACCATCGTCCAGGCACGCCTTCGGATGCCCTGCCCTTAGTGGTGTGCCATGGGGGGCCTGGAGTCCCCAGCGACTACCTATTTCCCCTGGCTAGCCAACTGCAACGCCCGGTGATTTTCTTCGACCAACTGGGGTGTGGGCGCAGTGAACGGCCCAGCCCCGATGTTGAGGAGTACTCCATCGCGGCCTCCGTGCAAGACCTGGTGGGGGTTGTCGGGGCACTGGCGGCCAAAGGGGTGGTTCCGATCCAACAGGGCCGCCCTGCCTACCACCTCTACGGCCAGTCGTTCGGCGGGATCCTGGCCTTTGAGGCCCTCACCTCAGGTGCTGGATTGCCGGCACCGCGCTCCCTCAGCCTCTCCAATGTGCCGAGCTCGGTGCCCGTGTTGCTGGAGGAGGTGGCAGCCCTGCTGGCAGATCTGGGGGGTGACGCTGGCCGTTTTGAGGCCACCCATGTCTGCAGAACAACGCCGCGACCACCGGAGCTGCTGGCCGCCTACGCCCCAGGCCATCCCGGCAGCCATTGGCGCGGTGTGGAGGTGATTGAAGACTGGTACGCCACAGAGGAAAGCCTCCGCTCTCTGTCGCTGCCGGTGTTGCTGCTCGCCGCGGAACAAGACTTCGTCACCCGTCGCGCCCTGGAGGGATGGCAGCACCTTGGCCACCAGCGCCTGGAGGTCATCCCTGGGGCAGCCCATCACGCGCTGCTGGAGCAGCCCGAGGTCTATGGGGCTTGCCTGGAGCGGTTCCTGCGGGAACACGAGGACTCCAGCCCATTGCCGAAGGGGTGATCGTCATGGCGTTGTGGCGGGATCGGCCAGGCAGGGTTACCGCCGCGGTAGACACCTTGTGTGTCTTTGTAGAAGATGATGTCAGGAATGGAATGTAACGCCGAGACAGCTGATTTGGCCTGGCTCATTGGCATGGATGAGCTGAGCACGGAATGTCACCCCGGCACCCACGATGTTGAACATCGTGCTGCCAAAGCACCAACGCAACGCTTCAACCACTGCAGCGAAGACCGTGCTGTTGTCCACCTGAACTCGCCCCGCAACCTGGGGCTTGGCACAGCCCTGATCTCTGGCTAAGGGTGAACCAGTGGTGTGCAATCTCCATGCCCCAGGGGCAACGGCCGGATCCGATCGAGCTGCTCCGTCAGCAGGAGGTCGATCGGCTGCCCTGGCTGGTGCCCGAGCGCTACAGGCGCATGGCCGCCGATCCCTTCGCCTTTTTCCGCGGGGCCGCTGGGGTGATGGCCGCCGACCTGGCCCGCGAGCCCCACTCGGGCCAGATGGTGCAGCTCTGCGGCGACGCCCACCTGCTCAATTTCGGGTTCTATGGCTCTCCGGAGCTGCAGCTGCTCTTCGACATCAACGACTTCGACGAAACCCACCCCGGCCCCTTCGAGTGGGATGTCATCCGGCTGGCCACCAGCCTGGTGCTCGCGGCCCGCAGCCTGGGTCTGAGCGACAAAGAGCAGAGCAAGGTATGCCGCCGTGGTGTGCGGGCCTACGGCGAGGCGATGGCCGCCTTTACGGCGATGGCATTTGTACCGATGTGTGTCGCGAAGCCGCCCTTTGAGGAGCTGATCGATCAACGGGCCGGCGCCAACCTTCAGGCCCATCTCAAACACGTGATAGCCGACGCGGTGCGCCGTACCAGTCGCCAGGCGGTGCACAAGCTCTGCGAGGTCAACAGCAGCGGCGACCTGGTTTTTCGTCATCAGCCGCCGCTGATCTGGCGCCAGGCCGAGCTGCCCAGCGACGTGCTGTTCGGCATGCCCTGGCGGACACGGTTCGACCTGATCTACGCGGAGTATCTCAAGAGCGTGAGGCCAGAGCTACGCCATCTGCTGTCGCAGTTCCGCATGAGTGATTGCGCGTTCAAGGCAGTCGGGGTGGGTTCGGTGGGCACCCGCTGCTCCATCGGCGTGATGGTGGGCGAACACCCTGATGATGTGTTGGTGCTGCAGAGCAAACAGGCCGATCCGTCGGTGCTGGCGCCCTACGTCAACCAACCATCACCCGACCACCAGGGCCAGCGCGTGGTGCAGGGCCAACGGTTGATGCAAACCGCCAGTGATCCCTTTCTGGGGTGGACCACCACCCCGGAGGGCAAGCCCTTCTACTGGCGGCAATTCCGCAACTGGAAGGGTGCGGTGGAAGTGGCCCAGCTCGATGCCGATGGGCTCAAGGATTACGGCAAGCTCTGCGGCTGGACC
>JBIIQK010000281.1:0-2617 GCA_044342135.1 Cyanobium sp. | reverse complement strand
CGCCTTCCTGGCCGGAGCCCTGGTGTTGGTGCAGGTGCTGGGCTCCCATCTGGTGCTCTATCCGCCCCTGCTGGTGATCGCCTGGGAAATGCTGGCCGATCGGGACCATTGCCCCTGGCTGGGGCGGCCCTTCACCGTGCTGGTGGTCACCGGCGGTGCGGCGGTGGTGGGCCTGGCCCTGGTGCAGGCTTTGGGGGTGGTGCCCCAGGCCTCCTTCCTGGCGGTGCTCGCCACGGCGTGGCTGCTGCGGCTCGCGCGGCTTCGCTGTCCTCCGGCCTTCGGCCTGGCCCTGCTCCCCTTTGTGATTCCTTCCCCCCCCAGCACCTACCCCCTGCTCACCCTGGTGGGCACGGCCTGGTTGCTGCTGGTGGTGTGGCTCGCCCAACGCCTCTCGCAACGCCGCGCCGACCGGCGCGGTGCCCGAGAATGGAAGCCCTGATCCCTGCCGCCATGGCTCCGGCCACCGTCCATCGCCTCGGCCATGTGGCCCTGCGGGTGCAGGACATGGAGCGCGCCAAGGCCTTCTACCTGGGCCTGGGCCTGCGGCTCACCTGGGATGCCCCCGACTGGGCCTACCTGGAATGGCCGAACTCCCACACAGGCATTGCCCTGCTCAGCCCCGAATACAAGGCCGCAGGCCCCCATTTCGCCTTCCATTTCCGTGACCGGGCCGACGTGGATGCGGTGCATGCCCAGCTGGTGGCGGCGGGCCGCAGCTGTGGCCCGGTGCACGACCACCGCGATGGCACCGCCAGCTTCTACTTGCAGGATCCGGAAGGCAACTGGCTGGAGATGCTCTACGAGCCCGCCGAAGGCATTCCCTCCAACGTGGCCGGGTGAGCACGCCGTCTGCCGCGTCACCCGCGATCCAACAGGAGGCCCTGGAGCTGTTGGAGTGGCCCCGGCTGGCTGAGCAGCTGGCCAGCTTTGCCAGCACGGCGCCGGGCCGTCGCGCCTGCCAGGCCCTGCTCCTGCCCGATTCCCTGGCGGCCAGCCAGACCCTGCTGGCCGAAACCACCGAGCTGCTGGGCCTCGATGGGCTGCTGGAGGGGGGGCTGAGTTTTCAGGGGGTGGCCGATATCGCCGCCCTGGTGGGCCACTGCGCCAAGGGCGGCACCGCCGCCGGCGAAGACCTGCTGGCCCTGGCCGGCACCCTGGCCGCGGCCCGCCGGCTGCGCCGCCAGATCGAGGACGCCGAGCTGCGACCGGTGTGCTCGGCCCTGGTGGCCGACCTGCGCACCCTGCCGGAGCTGGAGCAGCGCCTGCACTTCTGCCTGGAGGAGGGCGGCCGGGTGGCCGATCGGGCCAGCCCGCCCCTGGAAGGCCTCCGGCGCCAATTGCTCGGCGTGCGCGCCGATCGGCGCGAGCGGCTGCAGGAGCTGCTGCGCCGCTGTGGGGCGATGCTGCAGGACACGGTGATCGCCGAGCGCAATGGCCGGCCCGTGCTGGCGGTGAAGGCCGGGGCCGCCGCCCAGGTGCCCGGGCTGGTGCATGACAGTTCGGCCTCAGGGCAAACGGTGTTCATCGAACCCCAGGCGGTGATCGCCCTGGGCAACCGCATCCGCGAGCTGGAGGGGCGGGAGCGGGATCTGGAGCTGGAGGTGCTCCAGGCCCTCAGCGGCCAGGTGGGCGAGGAGGCGGAAGCCCTCGACGGGCTGCAACAGGTGTTGCTGCGCCTCGATGCAGGCCTGGCCCGGGCCCGCTACGGCGCCTGGTTGGGGGCGGTGCGGCCGGAGCTGGTGGCTGGCGCCGAAGCCCCCTTCGAGCTGCGCGACCTGCGCCATCCCCTGCTGCTCTGGCAGCAGCGGCGCCAGGGCGGCCACGCCGTCGTGCCCGTGAGCCTGCAGGTGGGGCCCGAGCTGCGGGTGGTGGCGATCACGGGCCCCAACACCGGCGGCAAGACCGTCACCCTCAAGAGTGTGGGCCTGGCGGCCCTGATGGCCCGGGCCGGCCTGTTCCTGCCCTGCAGCGGCACCCCCCGCCTGCCCTGGTGCGCCCAGGTGCTGGCCGACATCGGTGATGAGCAGTCGCTGCAGCAGAACCTCTCCACCTTCAGCGGCCACATCCGCCGCATCGCCCGCATCCTCGAGGCCCTGCCGGAGGCGGGGGTGTCCCTGGTGCTGCTCGATGAGGTGGGTGCGGGCACCGATCCGCTGGAGGGTTCAGCCCTGGCCACGGCCCTGCTCAAGCACCTGGCCGATCGGGCCCGCCTCACCATCGCCACCACCCACTTCGGGGAGCTCAAGGCCCTCAAATACAGCGATCCCCGCTTCGAGAACGCCTCGGTGGCCTTCGATGTGGACACCCTCTCCCCCACCTACCGCCTGCAGTGGGGCATCCCCGGCCGCAGCAATGCCCTCGCCATTGCCCGCCGCTTGGGGCTGGGGGAGCCGGTGCTGGAGCTCGCCGCCTCCCAGCTGGAGCCCCTGGGAGAAGGGGAGGTGAACCAGGTGATCGCCGGTCTGGAAGACCAGCGCCAGCGCCAGCAGGAGGCCGCCGAGGAGGCCGCCGCCCTGCTGGCCCGCACCGAGCTGCTGCACGAGGAGTTGCTGCTGCGCTGGCAGCAGCAGACCCAGCAGAGCGCCGAACTGCAGGAGCAGCGGCGCCAGCAGCTGGA
>JBIIQK010000044.1:0-9340 GCA_044342135.1 Cyanobium sp. | reverse complement strand
CGGCGCTGAAGCCCTTGACGCCGGGAATGATCAAGCGGCTCTTGGAGGCGTGGTCGGGCAGGTAGGCGGCCCGCAACCCGCGCTGCCGCGCCAGGGCCCGGGTCTGCTCGAGGGTGAGGCCATCGCGGCTCATCAGCACCTCCAGCCGGCCGTCGGGACGCAGGCCGATCACCATGCGGATCCTGGGCAGGAAGTAGCGGATCTGCTGGCCCATCGAGATGCTGTAGGCACCGCGATAGGCGGACGGGGGCCGTTCCAGGTCGTTGTAAACGCTGTGCAGCCCGCCGATGAAGCTGTCGTAGCGCTGGGCCCGATCGGCCGTCAGCTCGCCAAAGCCGAAGTCGACGCCCCCATCGCGGCGAATCCCCACAAAGGCCCGCTGGCGGGCCGCGGTGCGGTTGCGGCCCCGCCAGATGCGATCGCCCAGCTTGAGATCGCCCAGCGGCACGGTGATTTCCCGCCCTCCCGCATCAACGTGGCGCTCGTACATCGGCCCCGAGAAGAAGGCCAGGGCCTGGCTGTCGGCGTAGGCCTCCTGTTCCCGATCCCAGCCTTCGAGCAGGTCGATCTGCACGGCCCGGGGATCGAAGTCGAGGGCATAGGCGCCCTTATCCGGGAGGTAGCGGAACGGCTGGCCGTCGGCGCGGGTGAGCAGGGGGGCTCCGGCCCGGGGGCCGGAGCCGGGCAGCGGTGGGGCGATGGCCACCAGGAAGGTCAGAAAGCCCGCTGGCAGGGCCACCGTGAGCATCCGTTTGCGTCGCCACAAGGGCCGCCTGGGCCTAGGGCTCAGGCGGCCCGATCCCTGCTGGTGGGTGCTTGCGTCCAATCCACGACGGCCCCGTCGGCCACCAACCAGATCCGTTCACGTTGGGAGCAGGGATGGCCTCCCGTCAAGCGCCCGAAGGCGGGCAGGGCCAGCCGTTCACTGTGCGCGCAGTAGCTGAAGCAGGGCAGCCGCAGCCGATCGGCACCCCGTCCCACCACTGCCACCGGATGGAGGTGGCCGCAGAGGTTCAGCTGGCCTGCTTGGGGTTCGGGTGCATGGCTGAGCCACCAGGGGCCGAGGGCCTGGGAGGGCTCCTGGGGCAGGCCCTCGATCCAGCTGCCCAGCTCATGGTTGCCGCCGATCAGGCGCACGGGACAGCCCAGCAGCTCCGGCAGGGCCGCCAGCTTGGCGCGGAGCTCGCCGGTGAGTCCCAGGCGGCTGTGGATCAGGTCGCCCAGCACCACCACCTGCTGGGGCCGCCAGCGGTGGGCCAGCGCCAGCAGGTCGTTGAGGGTGGCGGCATCCCCATCGCTGGGCAGGGGAATGCCGTGGGCCTGGAAGGTTTCCGCCTTGCCCAGGTGCAGGTCAGCCACCAGCAGCACCCCCCGCTCCGGGTCCAGGAGGGCTTTGGACCCCAGCAGCAGCAGGGGCTCGCCCTGCCAGTGGAAGCTGAGGCTTTCAGCGCCCATCAAGTCCCATCCCGCGCCGGTAGGCCGGCCGGGCCTGGGTGGCGGCGATCGTGGCTTGCACGTTGGGCCAGGCGCTCAGATCGACCTGGGGGAAGAAGACCGGCAGGTAGGCCAGGTAGGCGTTCACGGCGCAGTCGGCGACGGTCCAGTCGGGGGTGCCCCAGGGGCCTGCCAGCAGGGAGCGCCCCCCCGCCAGCAGGCCATCGAGCACGCCCATCAGCTTGGGAAACTCCCGCTCCCGATTGGCCGGCACAAACAGGGCCACCGCCAGGGTGGCGTTGGCAAACAGGATCCACTGGGCCGCGAGGGCCCGTTGGGCGGCCACTTCCGCCGCCGTGCCCTGGAAGTCGTGGCCGTGGTGATCGGCCAGGTGCAGCAGGATCGCGCCGCTTTCGAACAGGTGCAGGGGCTCTCCTCCCGCAGCCCGCACGGACTCATCCACCAGGGCCGGCACCTTGGCAAAGGGGTTGATCGCCGTGAACGGGGGCTGCTGGTGTTCGCCAGCTTCCATGTCGAGCTGGATCCACTCGTAGGCCAGGCCCTTCTCCTCCAGGTACCACCTCGGCATCGAGGCGCGGCTGCGGGCGCCGCCGTAGAGCTTCAGGCCCATGGGCACGTGTTGTGAATCTGAAAGCAATTCTCGTCTGCAGGTGTCTCGAAAGCTGCAGGCCAGCCCATGGTGGCCGCGTCTCTTGCCACGACCGCCCTCCTTCGACCTAGGACAGTCAGACGCGTGGCATTCAAGGCGTGCGGCAAAGGCGCTGCAGATCGGCGCTGCGATAGAGGCTGCGGGTATCTCCAGGCTGGGCTTCGGCCAACCGCTGGTTTTTGGTGAGGCCGTTGGCGGCGCCGAGGCGGTTGGCGAGGGTCGCTTTCTCCGCTCCGCGGGCTCCTCGCCAGAGGGCGCAGAGCTCCAGGTTGCCGGAGGGGAGGGTCGTGCCGGGCTGTGCGAGGGCGAACTCCACGTCCAGTCCCAGCCCGAGTCCCAGCCCCAGCCCCAGTCCCAAGGAGGCCAAGGCGCGGGTGGGGCTCATCGCAGGGCCTCCGAGCGCTGCCAGCGGGGGTGGCGCGGACCGCTCCACCGGCCATGGGCGAGCAGGGGCGCATGGCGCACCTGGGCAGGCCGGCCCAGGTACACCCAGGCGCAACGTCCATCCTGCAGGGGCAGCCAGTGGCGCTCAAACAGGCGGGGGCTGCCCTCCAACCGGTCGAGCCGCTCCAGGGTTGGGGCATCCACCCGGTAGAGCTCCCCCTGCAGCGCCTGGCACCCTGGGGCACAGGCCTCTCCCGCAGGGCGAACGGCCATTGGGAACGGTCCCAGATCAAACAGCTGGACCCCGTCCAGTTGGCCCTCGCCCAGCCCCGTGGCTCCCGCCAACCAATGGTGGTTGGGCTGGTCGCGTTTGAGGCTGCCATACACGAACACGGTCGTCGTTCCGAGCCCCTCCCTGCCGTCGCCCTGGCCGGGGATAATCGGCACTGACACCTCCGATTCAGTCATGACCATCGCCCTGTTGATCGCCCTGGCCGGCTCCCTGGTGTTGATGGCGGTGATCGTCAAGCGGCTCGAGCAGGCCTGAGGCTTTTTCAGGCCTGGGCTGGTAGCCGTTGCAAAGCTGCACCCGGTTGTCGGTGGCGCGCTTGGCGGCATACATGGCGTTGTCGGCGGCGGCCAGGAGCTGCTCGCTGCTGTTGCCGTGCTCCGGGTAGCGGGCGATGCCCACGCTGGCCGAGATGGCGATGGCCGGGTCGAGTTCGCTGAAGGGGGCCCGGCTGGCCTCCACCAGTTTCCAGCCCATCTTCAGCAGCTCATCCGAGTTGCCCGCTTCCGGGACCAGCACGACGAATTCATCGCCGCCCTGGCGGCACAGCAGGTCGCCGTCGCGGATCACCTTGCCAAACCGCTCGGCCACGATCTGCAGCACCTGGTCGCCCACGTTGTGGCCGAAGCGGTCATTGACGGGCTTGAAGCCGTCGAGATCGAGGAACAGCAGGGCCACGCCATGTCCATGGCGCTTGGCCAGGGCGAGATGGCGCTCCAGTTGCTCCATCAGCATCGAGCGGTTGGCCAGCCCGGTGAGGCTGTCGTGCTGGGCCATGAAGCGCACGGCCTGTTCGGCCTGGCGACGCTCGGTCACGTCCTGCAGCATCCCCACGTAGTACTGGGGCTCGAGGTTGTCGTCGCGCACCGTGGAGATGCTGAGGTGATGGCAGCGGATCTCCCCGCTGCGCACCTTGTTCCAGATGTCTCCTTCCCAGAAACCCTTGTGGAGGAGCTCATCCCACATCTGCTCGTAGAAGGCGGTGTCATGGCGGCCGGATTTGAGCAGGTTGGTGCGCTGTCCTTTGATTTCGGAAAGGCGGTAGCCGGTGAGCTGGGTGAAGGCGTTGTTGGCCATCAGGATCCGGCCTTCGGGATTGCTCACCACAATTCCCTGACCGCTCTCCTCAAACACCGTGCTGGCCAGCGCCCGTTCCTGGGCGGCGGCTTCACTCATCGCCAGGGCTTCCCGGGTGGCCAGATGGTTGGTGGCGAGGATCCGGGCGATCAGGGCGGCCACCACGCTGGTGCTGCTGCCGATCAGCAGGTTGATCCAGAAGGCGCTGCTGATGCCGTTCGGCCCGACCAGCCGGGGGGCCAGCTGCACACCCACCAGCCAGGTTCGACCGGCGATCTCCAACGTTTCGTAGGAGGGATGGCGCAGATCGTTGCTTCGCAGCAGCTTGAGGTTGTCGAACAGGAGCTGGCCCTCGCGTGGTTCTGGGCCGTCGAACACAAGCACCCCGGTGCCGGCGAGATCGGCGTTGTCGATGCCGGCGATGGCGCTGTTCACCACATCGTTCATGCGCAGGGGTGAATAGGCCCAGCCCAGCAGGCTCCGCTTGGCGATGCCGGGGCTCTGTCCCTGATCCCTGTAGATCGGCACGTAGATCAGCACGCCGCGCTGCAGGTCTTCCTGGGTTTCCTGCACCAGTCGCACCTTGCCGCTGAGGGTGGCGTTGCCCGTTTGCCAGGCGCGCTGCATGGCCTGGCGACGGACCGGTTCGGAATACATATCGAAGCCAAAGGCCCTCTGGTTGCGCCAGTCGAAGGGCTCCAGGAATTCGATCGCGCTGTAGGCCGCTCGGGGGCCCGGTGGTCTCACCTGGAACTCGGGGAATCCCTCCCCACGGATGCGCTGTTCGTAGGCCGGCAGGGCGGCGGCTGGAATCCAGCGGCTGAAGCCCACCCCCTGCACGCCCTTCAGTTGGCCGGTGTTGAGGGCGACGGTTTCGTAATAGGTGTGAAACTCCTGCCGGTTGACTTCGGTCGAGGCGTTGAACAGCCCCACCACGGCCGCCAGCATGGTGATGTCGACCTCCAGTTTGCTGCGCAGGGCATCGACCACGTTGTCGAGGAGGGTGTTCTCGATGCGGAGGTGTTCCTCCTCGCCGAAGCGACGGGTCTGTTCGCTCACGGCCACTGTGCTCACCAGGCCCGTGGCCAGAACCAGCCACGGCAGCAGGGCGATGGGCCGCCGTCCACGCCAGGAGTTGACGAGCTGCTGAATCAGGAGCCGGGGTGCCACCCTCACGGCGGAAATCCTGACGACCTTCAGACCCTAGCGATGGTGCCTTCGGCGCGCTCAGCGTCCTGACGCAGCCGCTGCAGGCGCTCCAGCAGGGATTCATTGCTCATGCGGTTGTTGAGACGCTCCGCCAACAGGGGAAACGCCAGGGGCCCAGGCCTGGGGGTGATTTCCAGCTGCAGGCTGCAGTGCCGCAGACGCTGGAGCGCACCGGTGATTCTGGGGAGGTCGAGCTGGTCGCTCAGCACCTCCGATCGGGCCTGGGCGATTAATCGATTCTCGGGCTCGTGGCGGTTGAACACATCAAACAGCAGGGCGGCGCTGATCTGCAGCTGGCCGCCCGATTTGGCCTGGCCGGGGTAGCCGTTCAGCACCAACCCACTGATCTGGGCAATGGCCCGGAAGCGGCGGCGGCAGAGCTCCGAGAGATTGATGGCCTGCATCAGATCGGTCTCCAGGTTGGTGCCGTCCAGCAGGGCATCGCCATGGAGGTCGAACAGCTCCTCAAAGGGGTAGCCCTTCGGGGCCAACAGCTCGAAGCCGTAGTCGTTCACGGACACGGTGATCGTGCTGGGCTGCTGGCGGGCCAGGCGCCAGGCCCAGAGGAAGCCCAGGCCCTCGTGCACAAAGCGGCCCTCAAAGGGATAGGCGTAGAGATGGCTGCCCTCCCGGCTGCGGCACACCTCCACCAGAAACTCCCCCTGGCGGGGCAGCCTCGACAGCTGGGCCTGGCGCTGCAGCAGGGGCTCGAGCGCCTGCAGTTCCGGGCTGTCGAGGCCGGTCTCCCCCGCCAGGGCCCGGGCGCAGCGGTCGACCTCGGCCCGCAGGTGCTGGCTGAGCAGGTCGGAGAGGGCCATCTGGCCGCCGGCCCAGGCCGGCACGGTGGTGCTCTTTTTACTGGTGGCCTTCACCTGGGCCGTCATTTCCCGCAGCCGAACGAATTCCAGTTGGCGGCCGGCAAAGAAGAACACATCGCCGGGCTTGAGCCGGCCGATGAAGGCCTCCTCCACGTGGCCGAGCACGGCGCCGCGCACGAAGCGCACGGTCACGGCGCGGTCGGCGGTGATGGTGCCGATGTGGAGCCGGTGCAGCCGGGCGATGCTCTTCTCTTTCACCCGGAACAGGTAGGGCTCGTCGGTGCCGGCCACGAGGGGCTCGCGCTCGAGCTTGCGGTAGCGGGGATAGGCGCCGAGGCAGTCGCCCCCCTGTTCGAGAAAGCGCAGGCACCACTGCCAGTCGGCATCGCCGAGCGCGCGATAGCTCCACGCGCTGCGCACCGCCGCCAGCTCCTGGGCCGGCTCGAAGCCCGGGCCGCAGGCCAGGCTGGTGAGGTGCTGCAAGAGCACATCGATGGGGGCGTTTGGCGGACGGCGCTCCTCCACCAACCCCGCGGCCAGGCCCCGCCGCAGGGCGCTCAGCTCCAGCAGCTCCAGGGCGTGGGTGGGCATGAACAGCACCTGGGAGGTGCCGCCGGGGCTATGGGCACTGCGGCCGGCCCGCTGCAGCAGCCGGGCCAGATTTTTGGCCGAGCCGATCTGCACCACCCGCTCCACCGGCTGGAAATCCACGCCCAGATCGAGGGAACTGGTGGCCACCACCCAGCGCAGGGCCCCGTTTTTGACGCCGGCCTCGATCGCCTCCCGCTCCCCCCGGTCGATGGCGCTGTGGTGCAGGGCCAGGGCGCCCTCCATCTCCGGGCAGGCGTAGCGCAGGCACTGGTGCCAGCGCTCGGCCTGGTTGCGGGTGTTGGTGAACAGCAGGGTGGAGACCGCCGGATCGAGGGCGGCCACCAACTCCTCGTACATGCGCAGGCCCAGATGGCCGGCCCAGGGGAAGCCATCGATGCTGTCGGGGAGCAGGCTGCGGATCGCCGTGGCCCGGGCGATCGGAGCGGTGATCAGGCAGGGTTCGCTGCCGGCACCCAGGGCGGTGTGGGCCGCTTCCTCGAGGTTGCCGATCGTGGCGCTGATCGCCCAGGTGCGTAGACCGGGCCGCTGGCGGCGCAGCCAGCTGAGGCAGAGCTCGGTTTGGCTGCCGCGTTTGCTGCCCATGAGCTCGTGCCACTCATCCAGCACCACCGCCTGCAGGCCGCCGAACAGCTCCGGTGCCTTGGGGTTGGCCAGCAGCAAGCTCAGGGATTCGGGCGTGGTGATCAGGATCTGGGGCGGGGTGCGCAGCTGCCGGGTGCGCTCGCTGCTGGGGGTGTCGCCGTTGCGGATGCCCACCCGCAGCGGCCAGCCCATCGCTTCGATCGGCGCTTCGATGGCCTGGGCCAGGTCGCGGCTGAGGGCCCGCAGGGGGGTGAGGTAGAGCAGCCGCAGGCCTGGGCCAGGGGCGGCGAGCAGCTCGGCGATCGGACCCATCACGGCGGCATAGGTTTTGCCCGAGCCGGTGGGCACCTGGATCAGGCCGCTTTTCCCCTCCAGGTAGGCCTGCCAGCTCTGCCGCTGGAAGGGCAGGGGTGTCCAGCCCTGGCGGGCAAACCAGGCTTCGATCGGGGCCAGGGCATGGGAAGCCGCCAGTGGAGTGCTCACGGACAGTCGAGCAGGGCCAGAGCCTGGGCCAGGGTGTCGGCTTCCGCGGCTGGTTTGTCGTGGCGCCAGCGGGCGATGCGGGGGAAGCGCACGGCGATGCCGCTTTTGTGGCGGGGGGATTGTTGCAGGCCCTCGAAGGCCAGCTCAAACACCTGCAGGGGCTCCACGGCCCGCACCGGACCGAAGCGCTCGGTGGTGTGCTGGCGGATCCAGCGATCCAGGGCCGTGATCTCCGCGTCGTCGAGGCCGGAGTAGGCCTTCGCAAAAGTCACCAACGCCCCGTCGCCATCCCAGAGGCCGAAGGTGTAGTCGGTGAACAGGTTGGCGCGCCGCCCGCTGCCGGCCTGGGCGTAAAGCAGCACCGCATCGAGGGTGTAGGGGTCGCGCTTGTGCTTCCACCAGTGGCCGCGCCTGCGGCCAGCCAGATAGGGCGACTCCAACTGTTTGAGCATCAGGCCCTCGGCCGCCGCCGCCGCGGCCTGCTGGCGCAGCGGCTCCAGCTGCTCCCAGGCGGTCAGGGGCAAGCGGGGGGAGAGGCGCAGGAGCCCGGCTGCGGGGGTGGGTGTCGCCGCCGAGAGCCCCTCGATCAGCTCCTCCAGGGCTGCCCGGCGTTGGCGCATGGGCCTGGGGCGCCAGTCCTCGGCCCCCCACTCGAGCAGGTCGTAGGCCACGAAGGCCGCCGGACACGCCGCCAGCAGGGCGCGCCCCGGGGCCTTGCGTCCCAGGCGCCGTTGCAGCTGGCCAAACGGGGCTGGTTGGGCGGCCGTGGCCGGCCAGACGAGGATTTCGCCGTCGAGCACGGTGCCCTCAGGCAGGCAGGCCGCTGCCGTGATCAACTCGGGAAAGGCGCCATTGATCAGCTCCTCTCCGCGGCTCCACAGAAACGCCTCGCCGGCGCGGCGGATCAGTTGGCCGCGGATACCATCGAACTTCCACTCCGCCAGCCACTGCTCGGCGCCGCCGGCCGGGGGGGGCTCCAGCGGGGAGGCCAGAAAAAAGGGATAGGGGCGGCTCGGCACCGTCTCGCTCTGGTGCGCTGGAGCCAGCAGCTGCCGGTAGGCCTGGGGGCTGGGGCTGAAACCGCCCATCAAGCGGTGTTGCAGCAGGGCCGTCTCCAGACCGCTGAGCTGGGCCAGGGCCCGCAGCACCAGCCCCGGACCCACGCCCACCCGCAGGCCCCCCGTGAGCAGCTTGTTGGCCACCAGCAGCTCGCTGGCGCCCAGCCCCCGCCAGAGCTGCCGCACGGCCTCGGCCTGGGCCTCTCCCTCCAGGGCCGCCGCTGCCGGCAGCAGCTCCTCCAGCCAGCGGCGCAGGGGCACGTCGGCCCATGACTCCCGCGGGCAGGCATCGCCCCCGGGCGGGCCCTGCTGCGGTTGCACCTGCTGCCAGAGCAGGGCGATGGTTTCGGCGGAATCGCCCACCTGGGCGTAGCAGTCGTCGAACAGCCACTCCGGCAGCGGTGAGCCGGCGAGGCAGATCTCGCGCAGCCGCCGTCCCGTGATCAGACGGCGCCCCTGCTTGCCCAGCAGCACGTGCAGGGCCCAGGCGGCATCGGCGGGATCGGCGTCGCCGAAATAGGCCGCCAGGGCTGCGACCCGGGCGGTGGTGCCGCTGCTGGCATCCAGCGTGCTGTAGAGGGAGGCGAATGGCCGCATGGTGGACTCAGGCGGCGGCGGCCGCGCCCTCCAGCGGTTCGGCGCTGAGGCCTTCCACCTCCCGCAGGTAGCGGGCCAGGCCGTGGCTGTTGCCGTGGGTCACATACACCTGGCGGGCACCGCTCTC
>JBIIQK010000043.1:0-9363 GCA_044342135.1 Cyanobium sp. | reverse complement strand
ACGCCGCGACCCGGCTGGTGACCCACCGCCAGAATCCAGTGGCCGCCGCCTTGGGGGGCATGGCTGGGGCCGTGGTGCAAAAAGCCCGTGCCCACCGGAAACCCCTCGCCGATTTCGCGCTCCAGCACGCTGCGGCTGCCGTGGGTGGCGAAGCGGGCCCGCACGCCGTAGTGGGCGCAGGCGGCGATCTGGGCCGTCACGGAGGTGGTGTCGCCGAAGCGAAGCACCGTGCGCAGGTAGGCATCGTCGGCATTCACCCCCAGCAACGCCCCGGGCCGCAGGTATTTCACCGCCATGGCACAGGTGCTGGAAAAGCACATACGGTGGGCCTGGCCCGGCAGGGTGCTGTCGGTCTGCACGTAGTACTGGCGCACCGGCAGCACGGTGCCGGTGGCTGCGGATCTGGTGGCCGCAGTGATGGAGGAGCCCATACCCCCTGCTAGCAAGCCCCGGCCGAGGCGTCCAGGATCTGGAGCAGCTGCTGATGCACGGCCGTCTGCTGCCCCAGCTCCGCCAAGCGGGCCGCCGCCGGCGGTGTGTCGAGCTCCGCGCTCCAGGCCGCCCGCAAGGCCGCCTGCAACGCAGGGGCCTGACCAGCAGACGCGGCGGTCCCATCCAGGCTCTGGCAGGGACAACCCAGGGCGGCAGCGGCGGCGGCCACCTTGGGGTCGTAGCTGAGGGCGGCGCAGGGGGCACCGGAGAGGGCCGCCAGGATCAGCCCATGCAGGCGCATCGCCACCACCAGCCCGGCGGTGCCGCACACAGCCATCGCTTCGCTGGGCCGCTCCGCCAGCACTTCCCGGCTGCGGGCCGCCAGCCCCGCCGGCAGTAGCCCCGCCTGGCGGAGCTCGCCTAGCAGTCCCCGATCCTGGCCGGCGTGGAAGGGCAGCCAGATCACCTCCCGATCGTGGGCGGCGGCCAGCTGGTCGAGGGCCTCCAGGTAGGGGCGCCAGGCCTCGCCCTGCAGCTGCCTGGTGGGGCGGAAGCAGAGCACCAGGGGGCCACCCAGACCCCGCCAGGGCTGGGGGGGCAGGGCCCACACCGGATCACTGCCCACGGGCCCGTCGCGTCCCAGGCGCCTGGCCAGGGCCGCCGACTCGGGATCGCGCCAGCTCACGGCGGTGGCCAGGCGCAGCAGGCGGCCCACCAGCAACCGGCTGCGGCGGCGGCGCAGGGGACCCAGGCCCTGGCCCCAGAGCAGCACCGGCTTGCCCTCCAGCCGGGCCGCGCCGATCAGGGCGGCGTAATAGAGGAGGCTGCGGAAGCTGGTGGAGTCCTGGAGCAGGCTGCCACCGCCCAGCACCAGGGCCTCACAGCGGCCCAGGGCCTTCAGCACCAGGGGCAGGCGGCGGCGGGGCACCGTCTCCACGCCGAAGCGCTCCTGCACCAGGGCGGTGTCATGGGCCGTGACCGTGGCCCGGCAATGGGCAGGCAACTGGCCCAGCAGCACCTCCAGCAGGGCGTCGTCGCCCAGGTTGTGCTCGCCGTAGTAGCCACACAGCAGCACACGCCGCTGGGGCTGGTCGGTCGTCTGTCTGGTCTCGCGCACGAGCCGGGTTTCACCGCCCCATCAGCATCGCACCCTGCCAAATTGGTGCCAATCGCAACGGCGATGCAGCTTGGTGGCCATCAGCCCTGGGAGCGGGGATCCGCAGCGGACCCGCGCCATTCAGAACCACCACTTCGACAGCTCTCGCTGGGATCGGGTTGAACCCCGGGATGATGACATCGTCATCACCAGCCCCTACAAAAGTGGCACCACCTGGCTCCAGGCCATCGTGGCCCACCTGCTGTTTGAAGGGGAGCTGCCGGCCCCCCTCGCCGACCTCTCCCCCTGGCTGGAAGCGAACTACCACGATCTCGATGGCCTGGCCCTGACGCTGGAGCGCCAACGCCACCGCCGGTTCATCAAGAGCCACCTGCCCCTCGATGCCCTGCCCTGGGATCGCCAACGCCGCTTTCTCTACATCGCGCGTGACGGCAGGGATGTGGCCATGTCGCTCTGGAATCACTACCTCAACTGGAGCGAGGAAGCCCACGGGCTGATCAACCGGATACCCAACGAACGGGGCGACACCTTCCCCCTGCCTCCGGCAGACGTGCAGACCTTCTTTGAGCGCTGGTTGCACCAGGGCTGGCTGGCCTGGGAACGGGACGGCTGGCCCTACTGGACCTTTTTTCACAACGTGCAGTCGTGGTGGGATCACCACCAGCAGCCCAACATCCTGCTGCTGCACTACGGCGAGCTGAAGGCCGATCTACCCGGCCAGATCACCCGGATCGCCACCTTTCTCGGCATCGACCTCGATGCAGCCCGGCTCGCAGCCGTTGCGGCGGCGGTCGACTTCGACACCATGCGACGCCACAGCGACCGCTACGTGCCCTGCGGCGGCCGTCTCTGGAAAGGCGGTGCCGCGTCCTTCCTCTATCGCGGCACCAATGGGCGCTGGCGGGGCGTCCTGAGCACGGCGCAGCTGGAGGCCTACGACCGGGTGAGCCGGGATGCCCTCAGCCCGGCCTGTCACGCCTGGCTCCATGGCGCCCCTACCCAGTAGTGGCTAGGTGTTGAGCGTTGCAGAGCGGCATCGATGGTCACGGTGGACACCCTCGAGGCCCTCGATCTGCTGATCTGGCTGGGCAACGGTGTTCAAGCTGGCGAGCTGGCGTGCTGCAACCAGAGCACCGTGTCGCGCCGGATCCGGCAGGCCAAGGCCACCTTCAACCTCAACCTGCGCCGCGTCGCCGGAGCCCTGCAAACGGTGGGCGACCCGCTGTTGCTCAGCCTGGAACGGGAGGTGCATCAACTGGGGCGGTTCATGGGGCGCCAGGGCCTGCGTCTGCAGGCGCCCATCTGGAGCGCGGAAACCCTGCTGCACGAGCTGCCAGTGGGCTGGATTGGCAACCCCGTGAGCTCCATGGGCTCTCCCCACCACTGCCTGGACCTGCTCGAGCAGCGGGTGATCGATGCCGCTCTGGCCACCCTGCCCGAGCGGCCGGCTGCCGATGACCCGCGCTTTGCCTGTTTCGACCTGTTCCAGACGCCGATCCATCTGGTAACCACTCCCGACACAGCGGTGAGCCAGCTCACCCAGCCCACCCGGGAGGAGATCGGCAGCTGGAGTTCGATCGCCACCTTCCCGTTCAACCCCCGGCCCCAAAAACACTTCATCCGCTCCTTCTATGCCCACCATTTCCGGCCAAGCCAGCCCCACCGGCCCGCGAAGCAGCCTGAGACCAATCCGGTGTTTTTCGCCAACAGCCTGATGTTCCGAACCCTGGGCGACAGAATGCCCCTGGTCACCCTGGAGGTGTCCGTGCCCTCCCACTACGTGGAAAGCCTGGTGGTGCGCCAGGAGCATCGGGAGTCCCCAGCCGTGGCCGAACTGGTGGAGGTTCTGCGCCGCCGCATCCAGACCCTGTCCCGCTCCGAAACCCAACTCACGGCCATCGACTGACCCCATGCACGCCCTCTCCCTGCCCACGTGGTGGATCCACATCACCTCGGTGCTCGAGTGGATGGCGGCCATGGTCGCGGTTCAGCAACTCGGCCTGCGCCGCCAGGAAGGGGGCTGGCGCTGGTTGAGCCTGGCCATGCTGCCCGCCCTGGTGAGCGCCATGGCCGCCTGCACCTGGCACCTGTTCGACAACAGCCCCGAGCTGCAGGGGCTGGTGGTGCTGCAGGCCGGCCTCACAACCCTCGGCAATGGCACCCTCGCCCTGGCAGCCTGGAACCTGCTGCGGCAACAGCGCCGGATCACCCCATGACCGGGCCCCTCCACTGGCTCGCCGGCATCGATCCCACCCCCCTGTTCGTGCTGTCGCTGCTGCCCTATCTGGCCTTCCTCTGGTGGGCCGGGCGGATCGAGGGATTTCCGCGGCTTGCCCTCCGGGGCTTCCAGATGACCCTGGTGTTCGTGGCCGTCACGATCGCCGCCGCCGTGGTGGCCCAGCTGCGCTACGGCGAGCTCTTGGCCAATGTGGATCCCCTCCATGGCGGGGCCGAATCCCTGCTCACCCTCTCCAACCTGTTGGTGGTGCTGGGATTCAGCGGTCTGGGGGCCGGGGTGACCTCCCGCCGCCCGGAGCCCTGATGCTGGCGGCCCTGGCCATCGCCTTCAGCCTGGGGGCGGCGCCGACCCTGGCAGCCGCGCCGGCCCAGGCGGCTGCCCCCACCTCCCCTGGAGCCGTGTTGCGGGTGGGCGTGGCCGATGGGGCCCAGCCTTGCTCCTTCCGGGAGCGGGGCAGCTGGAGCGGCATGGCCGTGGAACTCTGGCAACGCATCGCCGACCAGGAGCGCCTGCCCTACGTGCTGGTCCCCGGCGAGAGTGCCGCCAGCCTGCTGGAGGCCACCCGCCGGGGCGATCTGGATGTGGCCATCGGCTGCATCACGGTGTCCCCGGAACGGCTCAGCACCACGCGCTTTTCCCTGCCGTTTCAGGAATCCGGGCTCGGGGTGATGACCCGACGCAACCAGCTGGAACTGGGCGCTTCCCTGCTGCGGGCGCTGGTGGCTCCGGATCTGATCCGGCTGCTGCTGGCCTATCTGGTGTTGATCAGCCTGCTGACCCTTGGTGTGTGGCAGGTGGAGCGCGACGGCAGCACCCCCGCCCGATGGGAGGTAGGTCGGCGACGGGCCTTTGCCCTGATCTTTCAGGTGCTCGCCACCGGCCCCGGCACCAACACGGTGGTGGTCAGCTCCCGGGGCCACACCCTGGTGTTCCTCGCCTACTTGGTGCGCATCGTCACCGCGTCCCTGCTGGTGAGCTACGTGACCCTCAATGTGGTGCGGGGCAACCAGGAGCTCTCCAACCGCAACCTCCGCACCCTGCAGGATCTAGCCGGCCAGCGGGTCGCGGTGCGGCCAGGCACCGTGAGCGACGAGCTGTTGCGCCGGCTGAATGCCACCGGCCTTGAGCCGGCCATCCAGCTGCGGAGGTTGGATCGCATCACCCAGGCGGACAGCCTGTTGGGCAGTGGGGCCGTGGATGCGGTGATGGCCGATGACATCCAACTCGACTACCTGCTGCACCAGCTCCCCCACAAGCGCTATGGACTGGCGCTGCGCCAGCTCAACCCCCAGTCCCAGGCCTTTGCCCTCTCCCCGGCGCTGAGCGATGACCAGGCCAACCGCATCAACGTGGCCCTTGGCCGGCTCAAACGCGATGGGGTGGTGACGCGGCTACGCCAGCAGGCAATGAACAAGTCTTAAGCAGCGGGGCCCCGATGCGATCAGACCCGGAAGATGGGGCGTCGGCATCCGTTCCATGATCGCTCCGCTTCTGGCTCTGGCCCCCGCCTCCATCACCTGGTCTCCCAAGGTGGCGCTGGTGATGATCGTCTGCAACGTGATCGCCATTGCCATCGGCAAGGCCACGATCAAGCATCCCAATGTGGGCCTGCAACTGCCCAGCCCCAGCCTCTTCGGCGGCTTCGGCCATGGCGCCATGCTCGGCACCCTGAGCCTCGGCCACATCCTCGGCATGGGCGCCATCCTCGGCCTGGCCTCCCGCGGCGTCGTCTAGGACTCTGGCGCCGGCACGATCAGCGCCAGCCCAGCAAATAGGGCAACGCTTTGAGTCCGTAGCGCTCAAAGCGGTAGTGAAAGAGCAGGGCGGAGAGATCCTCCGCCTTGGTGGTCTCCAATCCCTGCAGCAACCGCTCCAGACGGCGATCCCCCCGCTCTCCCGCCAGGCCCAGCCAGGTGCGTTGAGCCAGGCGACCACTCAGCCCCCAGCGCCAGCCCAGCTCCCGCCTCAAGAGGGCCGGGTAGGCATCCAGGGCGTCGGCGGCAGCTTTCGTGGAGCCTGTCCCAGCCAGGGCCTGTTGCAGCAGCGGGGCCAGCACCCGGGCACTGGCCAGGGCGTGGCGAATGCCCTCACCGCCCAGCAGGTTGGCGGTGCTCACAGCATCGCCCAGGCCGATCAGCGGCCCCTGGCGGTGGGCTTCGCGGCGCCGCAATGTGCTGCGGATGCGGCCCCCATGGCGGTCGAGCGCCACCGCTCCCTCCAGACCGCTGCGCTGCAGCAACGCCTGTAACTCCTGCCCGAGCGGCGGTTGGGGCCGCCGGGGGTCGTGCAGGCGGCAGACCCCCACCTTCAGCTGGCCGGGGGCCATCGGAAACACCCAGCCGTAGCCCTGCTGCACCCAGCGGCTGCCCAGAAAAAAACTGAGCCGATCGGCCCAGGCAGCCGAGACCTCGGGGCCCACCTGCAGCAACCACTCCACCCCAAGGCCCGCCACCAACGGATCCTCCGGGGGCTGGGGGTCTCCAATCAGGGCCCGGGCTTCACCGCTGGCATCCACCACCCAGCGGCTGCGGATCTCCCGCCGAACGCCCGCCCCATCCCGCACCCAGGTGCGGGCCCCCTCGCCCTCGGGAGTCCAGCCCAGGGCCGTGACCCCGAGCTGCAGGCGTGCGCCCCAGCCGATGGCCTGATCGGCCAACCACTGGCGCAGGGCACCGAAATCCAGCACGGCCCCCAGGGGCTGGGCCGCCCTCCAGTGGCGCCGCTGATCTCCCGGCCCCACCAGCTGCCAGCCGCTCCACCGGGCTGCCACCACCTGGGACGGCAGGCCGTAGCGCGCCAGGGCATCGAGGGGCAGGGCCGCACTGCTGAAGGCAGCCTGACGCAGGTTGCTGAGGCGATCCACCAGCACCACATCCACGCCGGCCAGGGCCAGCAGGCGAGCCAGCTCGGCACCCGCCGGGCCAGCACCGACCACCAGCACCTCACAGAACGCGTCGACTGAAGCGAGGGAGCTCAGGGTCAGACGGCGACGGGCTGGGCCGCACCGGTGAGGCTCGAGGGCAGCGGCGCGGCGAACCGTTCAAGAATGCGATCGGCCATCTGGGGTGGGGTGAGCCCCAGGCTCTGCTTGCTCTGGTCGGGGCTGGCGTGGTCCACGAGCACGTCGGGGATGCCGATCCGCAGCACCGGCACCAGCACGTCGTGGTCGACGAGGGTCTCCACCACCGCGGCGCCAAAGCCACCGGCCAGGGCACCCTCCTCCATGGTCACCACCTTGCCGATGCGCTGGGCCATCGGCAGGATCAGGGCCTCATCCAGGGGCCGCAGGAAGCGGGCATTGATCACGGCTGCGCGCAGGCCCCTTTCCTGCAGCAGCCCGGCGGTGGCCATCGCCGGAGCCACCATGGCGCCGTAGGCCACGATCAGCAGGTCGTCACCGTCGGTGAGCAGCTCACCGCGGCCAATCTCGAGGGGTTCAAAGCCCTCCTCGGCCAGGGGCACTCCCTCCCCTTCTCCCCGGGGAATGCGCAGGGCACAGGGGCCGCTGTGGTGAATCGAGGTGACCAGCATGCGCTGCAGCTCGGCCTCGTCCTTGGGTGCCATCACCGTGAAATTGGGGATGGCCCGGAAGTAGCTGATGTCGTATTGCCCCTGGTGGGTAGGGCCATCGGCGCCCACCAGACCCGCCCGGTCGAGCACAAAGGTGACCGGCAGGTTCTGGATGCCCACATCATGGATGAGCTGGTCGAAGGCGCGCTGCAGGAAGGTGCTGTAGATCGCCACCACGGGCTTGAGTCCCTCGCAGGCCATCCCCGCCGCCATGGTGACCGCGTGCTGCTCGGCGATGCCCACGTCGAAATACTGGTCCGGCAGGGCCTTCTCCAACAGATCCAGGCCGGTGCCGGTGGCCATGGCCGCGGTGATCCCCACCACGGTGGGGTCCTGTTCGCAGAGCTTCACCAGCGTCTGGCCGAACACCTTGCTGTAGCTGGGGGGTTTCGGCTTGCTGGAGGGGTAGGCCTTACCGGTGGCCAGATCAAAGGCGCTCTGGGCGTGGTAGCCCACCTGGTCGGCCTCGGCGTAGGCGTAGCCCTTGCCCTTGGTGGTGGCCACGTGCACCAGCACGGGCCCCTCGGTGCGGTGGGCCTGCTCGAAGGTGCGCACCATCCCGGCGATGTCGTGGCCATCGATCGGACCGATGTAGGTGAAGCCCAGCTCCTCGAACACGGCACCCACCTTGGGCACCGCCAGGCGCTTCATGCTCTCTTTGAGGGTCTTGAGCTCGGTGGGCAGCTCCCCGTGCAGGAAAGGCAGGTGCTTGATCGCCTCCTCGGCATTGCCCTGCAGAAACTGCAGCGGCGGGCTCAGCCGCATGCGGTTGAGGTAGGTGGAGAGGGCTCCCACCGGCGGACTGATCGACATGTCGTTGTCGTTCAGCACCACCAGCAGCTTGGTTTTCGGCAGGTGGCCGGCGTGGTTGATGGCCTCCAGGGCCATGCCACCGGTGAGGGCGCCATCGCCGATCACCGCCACGCACTTGAAATCCTCGCCGCGCCGATCCCGGGCCAGGGCCATGCCCAGAGCCGCCGAAATCGAGGTGCTGGCATGGCCGGCACCGAAGTGGTCAAAGCGGCTCTCGCAGCGCTTGAGATAGCCCGCCACACCGTCTTTCTGGCGCAGGCTGTCGAAGGTTTTGTAGCGACCGGTGATCAGCTTGTGGGGATAGGCCTGGTGCCCCACATCCCACACCACCTTGTCGCGGTCGAGGTCGAGGGTTTGGTACAGGGCCAGGGTGAGTTCCACCACGCCCAGGCCCGGACCCAGGTGGCCGCCGCTGGTGCTCACCACCTCGAGATGCCGCTCCCGGATCTGGCGGGCAATGGCTTCGAGCTCTGGCGTGCTCAGGCCGTGCAGCTGATTCGGATGACTCAGCTCGCTGAGGTGCATGCACAACCCTGGAGGTGGGGTGCAATCTAGGCCTTTGCATCCGCCTGAAGGTGCCGATTGCGACACTGGTGCCATGAGCGAGGCCCCCCAGAGCTATTTGCAGCGCATCCTGCGGGCACGGGTGTACGACGTGGCGATTGAATCGCCCCTCGACCCAGCCCCGAATCTCTCGGCGCGCCTGCACAACCGGGTGCTGCTGAAACGGGAAGACCTGCAGCCAGTGTTCAGCTTCAAGCTGCGCGGCGCTTACAACAAGATGGCGGGCCTCACCGCCGCCGAACTGGAGCGCGGCGTGATTGCCGCCAGTGCCGGCAACCATGCCCAGGGGGTCGCCCTCGGCGCCCAGAAGCTCGGCTGCCGGGCCGTGATCGTGATGCCGGTCACCACGCCGGAGATGAAGGTGAAAGCCGTGGCCGCCCGCGGCGCCGAGGTGGTGTTGCACGGCGACAACTACGACGCCGCCTGTACCGAGGCCATCCGCCTGGGGGCAGAACGGGGGCTCACCTTCATCCACCCCTTTGACGATCCAGATGTGATCGCCGGCCAGGGCACGATCGGGCTGGAGATCCTGCGCCAGTGCTCCTCCCCACCCGATGTGATCTATGTGGCCGTGGGCGGCGGTGGCCTGATCGCCGGCATCGGCGCCTACGTGAAAACCCTCTGGCCC
>JBIIQK010000280.1:0-2646 GCA_044342135.1 Cyanobium sp. | reverse complement strand
AGCGCAGCGAGCCGGGCACCGATGTGATCCTGCATCTGATGGAGGAGGAGCTCGAGTACATCGAGCCGGCCCGCATCCGCACCCTGATCACCACCTACTGCGACTTCCTGCCGGTGGAGGTGCAGCTCGAAGGTGAAACCGTCAACAAGCGCGAATCCCCCTGGCGCAAGAGCCCACGGGATCTGAGCGACAACGACTACATCGAGCTCTACCGCTACCTCTACCCCTTCCAGGGCGACCCGCTGCTGTGGGTGCACCTCAACACCGACTACCCCTACAACCTGCAGGGCATCCTCTATTTCCCCAAATCCACCGGCCGGGCCGATTGGGAGAAGGGCGAGATCAAGCTCTACTGCAACAACGTGTTCGTGAGCGACTCGATCAAGGAGGTGGTGCCCCGCTACCTGCTGCCCCTGCGCGGCGTGATCGATTCGCCCGACATCCCCCTGAACGTGAGCCGATCGGCCCTGCAGACCGATCGGCGCGTGCGCTCGATCGGTGGCTTTGTGGCCAAGAAGGTGGGCGACCGGCTCAAGGAGCTGCACCGCGACGATCCCAAGCGCTACGCCGAGATCTGGGAGTCGCTGGCTCCGTTCATCAAGATCGGCGCCATGGAGGACGACAAGTTCGCCGAGCAGGTGGCGGATCTGGTGCTGTTTGGCACGAGTGCGCCAGCGCAGGAACAGCCAGCTGCGGCGGGTGAAGGCGAGAGCATTGACCCCATCCCCGGCGAAAGCGGCAAGGCCTACACCACCTTGGCGGGCTACCGCTCACGTCTGGATGTCGCCAACGACAAGCGGATCCTTTACTGCACCGATGAGGCCGGCCAGGCCGGGGCGCTGGCCCTGTGGAAGAGCCAGGGCGCCGAGGTGCTGCTGGCCGACACCTTCATCGATACCCAGTTCATCCCCTGGCTGGAATACCGCCACGAGGAGCTGAAGTTCCAGCGGGTCGACAGCGAACTCGACGAGTCGCTGCAGGAGAAGGACAGCGAACTGAGCGATGCCGAGGGCAAGGACTCCAGCGAAAAGGTGCGGGAGCTGTTCAAGGGCGCCCTGGCCAACGACAAGATCACCATCCAGGTGCAGGCCCTCAAGGGCGACAACGCCCCCGCCGCCCTGATCCTCCTGCCCGAGCAGATGCGCCGCATCAACGACATGGGCGCCCTGATGGAGCAGCGCCTGCCGGGCCTTCCCGATCACCACGTGCTGCTGGTGAACCGCAAGCACCCGCTGGTGGAGGGGCTGCTCAAGCTCTCGGCCGGTTCGGTGATCACCGGCGCCGGCGGCAGCTCCCCGAGCCAACAGCTCGCCGACGACCTCAGCCGCCACGTCTACGAGCTCGCCCGCCTGGCGGTGGGCGGCCTGGAGCCCAACGAACTGGCTGGCTTCCAGCAACGCAGCGCCACCCTGATGGGCCAGCTGATGGCCCGGGGGCTCTAGGGGCCTGGCCGTCAGGGCTATCCCGGTGGGGATCAGCCCTTTGATAAGGTGGGTTCTTGGGCGTTTGTCCCAGCACGTCGTTTCGGAAATCGGTCATGTCCCGGGTCTGCCAGCTCACCGGCAAGCGCGCCAACAACGGCATGGCCGTCTCGCACTCCCACGTGCGCACCAAGAAGCTCCAGCAGGTGAACCTGCAGGAACGCCGCCTGTGGTGGGCCGAAGGCAACCGCTTCATCAAGCTGCGCGTCTCCACCCGCGCCCTCAAAACCATCCAGAAGAAGGGCCTCGGCGCCTACGCCAAGGAACTCGGCGTGAACCTCGCCAAGCTCTGAGCCGGGCATGCAACGCCGGACACTGTTGAAGGGTCTGGCTGCGCTGGTGCCTGCCGGCATCGGTGCTTCAAGCCTGCTGGCCTTTGGCCGGCAGGCTTTGGCATTGGGGGGCACCCTGCCCACCCTGAACACGCCGGCTCCCGCCTTCGACCTCCCCGGCATCGCCCCAGCCGCCGATGGCCAGGCCCTGAAAACACGGCTGACCCTGGCTGATTTCCGCGGCCGCTGGCTGGTGCTCTACTTCTATCCGCGCGATTTCACCGGCGGCTGCACCCTGGAGGCCCGGGGCTTTCAGAAGGATCTCGCCGCTTTCCAGGCCGCCAATGGGGCCGTGGTGGGGGTGAGCGCCGATGACGCCGACTCCCACGCCGACTTCTGCAGCAGCGAAGGGTTGGCCTTTCCCCTGCTCTCCGACCCCGCCGGCACCGTGAGCCGGGCCTACGGCAGCTGGATCGCCCCGTTCTCCCAGCGCCACACCTTTTTGATCGACCCCACCGGCGTGCTGCGCGCCAGCTGGGTGGCGGTGCGCCCCAGCGGCCACAGCGCCGAGGTGCTCACCACCCTGCGGGAGCTTCAGGCCAGCGCCTAGCTCTTCTTCAGGCCAGCCGGTAGCTCATAAACCAGCCCGTGCCCGGCCCCTCCACTTCCCAGCGCGGCAACCAGTGCCGCCAGCTGTAGCCCACGGCATGGCCGCCCCGGCCCACCCGCACGTAGCCCCCATCCGGGTTGTTGAGTTCCCCATAGGGATCGTTGAACACGCCGCGACCCGGCTGGTGACCCACCGCCAGAATCCAGTGGCCGCCGCCCTGGGGGGCATGGCTGGGGCCGTGGTGCAAAAAGCCCGTGCCCACCGGAAACCCCTCGCCGATTTC
>JBIIQK010000279.1:0-2648 GCA_044342135.1 Cyanobium sp. | reverse complement strand
ATCACCGCCAGCACCCCGCCGATCAGGGACCGGGGCAGATCCCGCTCGGGCTCGCTGAACTCTTCGGCGAAATACACCGGGCTGGCCCAGCCGTCGTAGGTGGTGATCACGGCCTGGAGGGCCAACACAACCGCCACCATCAGGCTGCGCCAGCCCCCTGCCGTGACCGTGTCCAGGCCCGCGGCCAGACCCGTGGTCAGGCCCGCTCCTGGGGTCTCCCCGGCGGCGGGCAGCAGGAAGCAGGCCGCCACCAGGCCGAGAAACGCCACCGCCTTGGCCAGGCTCAGCAGCTCCTGGCTGGTGCTGCCCGCCCGCAGACCCCGCAGCTGGATCAGGGTGAACAGCCCGATGGCCAGCAGGGCCAGGGCCTGGGCCCCGGTGGCGCCCTCCCGGAATGGGCTCGGCAGCAGGGCCTGGCCGTACTCCCCCACCGTGGTGGCCACCCAGGCCAGGCCGATGCAGTGGGCCACCCAGTCGGTCCAGCCCACCAGGAAGCCCACCCGTCGCCCGAAGGCCCGCTCCGCGTACACATACCAGCCGCCAGCCTGGGGCAGGCTCGCCGCCAGTTCGGCGATGCACACCGCCCCAAGCAGGGCGTAAATCCCTCCCACCAGCCAGGCCGCCAGCACCAGCGGGGCCGAGGGGAGCTGGGCGGCCACCAGGCCAGGGGTGCGCAGGATGCCCGCACCGATCGTGCCGCCCACGGCACCGGCCAGGCCAAAGCCCAGCCCCAAAATGTTCAGCAACCGGCCAGAGCCGCTCAACCCGGGAGGCCCTGCCCGTTGCCGTAGCTCTGGTCGAGCAGCTGCATGGGATGGGCCACGGGGATGGGCCGGGACGCCTCCTGCATGTGGCGGCGGATCTGGAGGCTGCAGCCAATGTTGGCGCTCACGGCCAGATCTGCGCCGGTGGCGGACAGATCGTCGGCCTTGATCCGCCCTAGGGCGGCGGCCTCCTCGGGCTGGACCAGGTTGTAGATGCCGGCGCTGCCGCAGCACACGCCGGCTTCGCTGGCCTCGCGCAGGCGGATGTGGGGGATGGACTGCAGCAGGGCGCGGGGCTCCTGGCTGATGCCCTGGCCATGGAGCATGTGGCAGGCATCGTGATAGGCCAGCTGGAGGGGCCGTTCGGCGCTGGCCGGGCTGCCATCGGCGTGGGGGAGGGGCTTCAGTGCGCTCTTGAAGGTCTCGCTCAGACCCAAGGTCTGCAGGAATTCCTGGATGTCCGCCACGGGTGCGGTGAAGCTGCTGCCGGCCAGCTGGCCGTAGGCCTTCATCGTGTGGCCGCAGCCGGAGGCGGCCACCAGCACCGCATCGAGCGGTTCGGGCCCGGCGGCTTTTCCAGGCCCCACCACGGCTTCAAAGCTGGTGATCAGGGCCTGGGCCAGTTGGCGGGTCTGGTCGAGTTCCCCCTGGTGGTGCGTCACGGCGCCGCAGCAGCCCTGGGCCGGAGGAATCACCACCTCGATGCCATTGGCGGCGAGCACCCGCACGGCCGCGGCGTTCACCGCCGGGTCAAACAGCCGCTGCACGCAGCCCAGCACCAGGCCCACCCGGGCGCGGCGTTCACCCTGGGCCGGCACCACCAGCGGATAGCCATCCTGGAAGGCCTCCGGGGCCAGGGCAGGCAGCAGCTGTTCCATGGCCTCCAGTTGGGGCCCCAGCAATCGGGTGAGTCCGCTGCGGCGGGCCAGGGCCTGCAGGGGGGTGCCGGTGTAGGCCCGCAACGGCGTGAGCAGGGCCCGCAGCCGCTCGGGGTAGGGAAGCAGCTGGAACAGCAGCTTGCGAAAGGCGTTCTGGCCGGGACTGCGCAGCTGGGGGGCGTTGAGTTGGGGCCTGGTGGCCTCGATCAGCTGGTCGTAGCGCACCCCCGAGGGGCAGGCGGTCACGCAGGCGAAGCAGCCCAGGCAGCTGTCGAAGTGGGAGGCCACCGTGGCGTCCAACTCCAGCTCGCCGGCCTCGATGGCCTTGAGGGCGTGGATGCGTCCCCGGGGTGAGTCCATCTCGGTGCCCAGGACCCGGTAGCTGGCACAGGTGGGCAGGCAGAAGCCGCAATGGACGCAGGGATCGGTTCCCCCTGCGGGTAGGCCCGGCAGGCTCATCCGCCGAAGTGCTTCACCACGGCGGCCGCAAAGCCGGAGCAGCTCACGGGCTCCACGGGGGGCTCCATCAGGCGGGCCAGGTCGTAGGTGACCTCGCCATGGGCGATGGCGGCGCTCAGCCCCTGGGTGATCAGGTCGGCCGCTTCCTGCCAGCCCATGAACTCCAGCATCATCACGCCGCTGAGGATCACCGAGCCGGGGTTGATGCGATCCAGTCCGGCGTGCTTGGGAGCGGTGCCGTGGGTGGCTTCAAAGATGGCGGCGTTGTCGCCGATGTTGGCGCCGGGGGCCATGCCCAGGCCGCCCACCACCGCGGCGGCGGCATCGGAGATGTAGTCGCCGTTGAGGTTGAGGGTGGCCAGCACCGAGTAGTCGGCCGGGCGGGTTTGGATCTGCTGGAAGATGCTGTCGGCGATGCGGTCGTCCACCAGCACCATCTGCTTCCACTGGCCATGGCCGTGGGAGGCGCCGATGGCATCGAGCACGCCCTGTACCTCGGCGCAGATCGCCTCTTTCTTTTCGGGGGTGAGGGCGTCGTAGCCGGGAT
>JBIIQK010000042.1:0-9411 GCA_044342135.1 Cyanobium sp. | reverse complement strand
GCAGGGTGTCGCCGTAGAAGATCGAATCGGCCCCGGCCAGCAGGCAGAGGATCTGGGCCTCCCGACCCAGCTGCTCCCTTCCGGCGCTGAGCCGCACCCGGGCGTGGGGCATCAGGATCCGGGCCGCGGCCACCATCCGCACCAGCTCCAGGGGATCCACCGGCGGCAGGTCTTCGAGGGGCGTGCCCTCCACCGCCACCAGGGCATTGATCGGCACGCTCTCCGGATGGGGATCGAGATTGGCGAGCACCTCGAGCAGCCCGGCGCGGTCGGCATCCGTTTCGCCCATGCCGATGATGCCGCCGCAACAGAGGGTGATGCCGGAGCGGCGCACCCGGGCCAGGGTTTCGAGGCGCTCCTGGTAGGTGCGGGTGGTGATGATCCGGTCGTAATGCTCGGGGCTGGTGTCGAGGTTGTGGTTGTAGGCGGTGAGCCCCGCCTCCGCCAGGCGCTCGGCCTGGGAGTCGCTGAGCATGCCGGCGGTGACGCAGGCCTCCAGACCCAGCTCCCGCACGCCGCGCACCATGGCCAGCATCGCTTCAAACGGCGCCCCATCCCGGATTTCGCGCCAGGCCCAGCCCATGCAGAAGCGGTGGGCACCGGCCTCCTTGGCGGCCCGGGCCCGGGCCAGCACCGGCTCCACCTCCAGCTCGGGCCGGCCGGCCACGTCGCTGCTGTTGTGCAGCGACTGGGGGCAGTAGGCGCAGTCTTCCTCGCAGCCGCCTGTCTTGACGCTGAGCAGGGACGCCAGCTGCACGTGGTACCCCGGATTAGCGGACCGGTGCACCTGCTGGGCCTGCCAGAGCAAGTCCATCAGGGGCAGCTCCAGCAGCGCCTGGATTTCGGTCCGGGACCAGTCGTGACGGGTCATCAAGGGCAGTTCAGCAGGGATCGACACCACCAAAGCGGCGCTGGCGGCTCTGATAGTCGCGCAGGGCCCCCATCAGGGCGGCCCCATCGAAATCGGGCCAGAGCACATCGGTGATGTGGATTTCGGCGTAGGCCAGCTGCCAGAGCAGGAAGTTGCTGATGCGCCGCTCGCCGCTGGTGCGGATCAGCAGATCGGGATCCCGCTCGCCGGCGGTGAGGAGTTCGGCACTGAAGCTCTGTTCATCGATGGCGGCGGGGTCGAGCTCCCCGGCCGCGCAGCGCTCGGCCAGCCGCCGCGCTGCCCGCACCAGCTCGGCCCGGCCGCCGTAATTGGTGCACACGTTGAAGTGGATGCCGGTATTGGCGGCGGTGCGCGCCGTGGCATCGGCGATCAGCCGCTGCAGCCCCTCGGGCAGGGGCTCGAGATCGCCCAGAAAACGGATCCGCACCTGCTCCTGCTCCAGGGACTGAAGTTCCCGGGCCAGCACCCGCTCAAACAGGGTCATCAGGAAGCTCACCTCCTCGCCCGGGCGGCTCCAGTTTTCGGTGGAGAAGGCGTAGGCGGTGAGGGCGCCGATGCCCCAGTCGCTGCACAACCGCAGGGTGCGCTTGAGCGCCTCCACCCCTTCCCGGTGACCCATCACCCGCGGCAAGTTGCGCTGCTTGGCCCAGCGCCCGTTGCCATCCATGATCACGGCCACATGGGCCGGTAACCGCGCCGGATCGAGGCCAGCCGGAACGGGCTGGGGGGCATTCGCAGTGGTGGTCGCCAGGGCGCGACTCATCCGCGGGATTCCGGCGTGTCCTTCGCCACGCTACGCCCAGCAGGCAAGGCCAACGCCTGGCTGAGCAGATCATGCAGACGGCTGCTGGTGATCGGCCGCTCCAACCGGCCCTGGCTCGCCAGGGACAGGGTGCCGGTTTCCTCCGACACGACGATGGCCAGGCACTGGTCAAAGCGCTCGGTGAGCCCCAGGGCCGCCAAGTGGCGGGTGCCGTAGCGGTTGATGCCCTGGCGGGAGAGGGGCAGGATCACGCCGGCAGCCACGATCCGGTTGGCCTTCACCAGCACGGCCCCATCGTGCAGGGGGGTGTCGGCGGCAAACAGGTTGAGCAGCAGATCCACGGTCAGCTTCGCGTCCAGGCCAATGCCGGGATTGAGAAAATCCTCGGGGCGCAGGTCGCTGCCCAGATCCACCACGATCAGGGCCCCGCGCCGGGATTGGGAGAGGCGACCGGCCGCCTCACTGAGCACCGCCACCGCTCCGGAGCCGAGCTGGTCGCGGTTGCGGTTGCCAAACAGCACTCCGAGACGCCCCGTGCCCAGCAGCTCCATCAGCCGGCGCAGCTCCCCCTGCCAGAGGATGGCCAGGGCGAGGCTGCAGGCCAGCACCAGGGCATCCACCAACTTGCTGGTGAGGGGCAGGTTGGCGTAGCGCTGCACCACCCAGGCCAGGGCCACCAGCAGCAGGTAGCCGCGCAGCAACCACAGGGTGCGGGCCTCCGTGACCCGGCCCAACACCAGCACGCCCAGGCCGGTGGCAAACAGCAGATCCAGGAGCAGGCGCGGATCGATCAGCCGTAGCAACTCACCCAGTTGCGGCCCAATCACAGACGCCCAAGTCGATGGGCTCAGCCTACCGAGCGCAGCCGTTCCGGCAAAACGTCGTAGCGCAGTAGGTCCTCCGGCTGCTCCCGGCGCTGCACCAGGTCGGCCAGCCCGTCGTGCACCAGCACGGCCGCAGGCCGGGGGATGCGGTTGTAGTTCGAGCCCATCGAGGCGTTGTAGGCGCCGGTGGCGAACACCACCAGCAGGTCGCCACTGGTGGCCGGCGGCAGGGCGATCTCCTTGAGCAGCACGTCGCCGGATTCGCAGTGCTTGCCCGCCACGGTGACCGTCTCCGTCGCATCCGCCGTGGGACGGTCGGCCAACAGGGCCGTGTACTGCGACTGATAGGTGATGGGCCGGGGGTTATCACTCATGCCACCGTCCACCGAGAGGTAGGTGCGCAGGCCGGGAATGTCCTTGCGGCTGCCCACCTCGTAGACAGTCACGCCGGCGGTGGCCACCAGGGATCGACCGGGTTCGCACAGCAGCCGGGGCAGGGCCAGCCCCCGCTCCTGGCAGGCGGCCGCCACCGCTTCCGCCACGGTGCGCACCCAGGCCTCGATCGACGGGGGATCGTCGCTGGCGATGTAGCGGATCCCCAGGCCGCCACCCACGTTGAGGTCGGCCACCGGATGGCCGAGGGAGCGGGCCAGGGCCAGGGCATCGGCCATCACCCCAGCGAGGTCGCGGTGGGGCTGCAGCTCAAAAATCTGGGAGCCGATGTGGGCATGCAGGCCGGTGAGCCGGGCCCAGGGACAGCCCATCAGGTGCTGCAACACGGCTTCGAGCTGGTCGGGGTCAAAGCCGAACTTGCTGTCGAGGTGGCCGGTGCGGATGTACTCGTGGGTATGGCACTCGATGCCCGGGGTGAAGCGCAGCATCAGCCGAACGGGCGCCCGTCCCGCCTCCACCAGGCCCGGGGCCAGCTCGGCGAGCAACTCGAGGTCGCGCCAGTTGTCGATCACCACCGTGACGCCGCAGCCGGCAGCCAGGGCCAGCTCCTCGCGACTCTTGTTGTTGCCGTGCAGCACGATCCGATCGGCGGGCATGCCGCCCTGGAGCGCGGTGAGCAGCTCGCCCGCCGACACCGCATCCAGCCCCAGACCCTCCGCTGCCACCAGGGCGGTCAGGGCCAGGGAGCTGTTGGCCTTGGAGGCATAGATCGCCAGGGCCTCCCCGGGGTAATGGGCCGCCAGGGCTTCGCGATAGGCCCGGCAGGTGCCCCGCAGGGTGACCTCATCGAGCACATACAGCGGAGTGCCGTAGTTGCGGGCCAGGTCGCTGAGCACGCAGCCTCCGACGCTCAGTCGTCCCTCCGGATCCAGCGCGGTGGTGACGGGGGTGAGATTGCGATTGGGGCTGAGCGGATCGCACTCCAGCTCGAAGGGCCGGGACAGCGCGACGGGCTCACGGGAGATCACCATGGCTGGGGCCGCGTGGGGGGTAAGAGGTGATGAATGTAAGGAATCTCACGCCGGAGCATCTGCAGGCCTGCCTCGCCCTCGACCGGGCCAGCCTGGGGGGGCTCTGGAGCGCCGCCCAGTGGCAGAGCGAGCTGGCCGATCCCCGCCGACCCGGGATGGGGCTATGGCAGGCCGACACCCTGGTGGCCATGGCCAGCGGCTGGCTGGTGGTGGATGAGCTGCACATCACCCTGGTGGCGGTGGCCCCCGAGCAGCGGCGCCGGGGCCTGGGACGGCAGGTGCTGGAGGAGCTGCTGGTGGTCGCCCGCCACCAGGGCGCCCAGCACGCCACCCTGGAGGTGGCGACCACCAATGGGGCCGCGGTAGCCCTCTACCGCTCCCTGGGCTTCCGGGATGCGGGCCTGCGTCGCGGTTACTACCGCAACGGGGACGATGCCCTGATCCAATGGCTGCGGTTACCGCCGATCAATGATGCGGAGCCGGGGTGTGGATAACCGGCTTTTCTTATTGCTGAAAACCAGCAATTTGCGATCCCGAGTTGTTGCCGAAAACCTTGCGAGGGCCTGATCCCGCAGTGGATCTGCCCTTGATTCGGCGTAAATCACACCCGACCCGTCAACCCTGGTAGCTTGGATGCACTTGCACCAGGCCCCGGCCCATGTTCGAGCGGTTTACCGAGAAGGCCATCAAGGTGATCATGCTGGCCCAGGAAGAGGCCCGCCGCCTTGGCCACAACTTCGTGGGCACCGAACAGATCCTGCTCGGTCTGATTGGTGAGGGCACGGGCGTAGCCGCCAAGGTGCTCAAGTCGATGGGGGTGAACCTCAAGGACGCCCGGGTTGAGGTGGAGAAGATCATCGGCCGTGGTTCCGGCTTCGTGGCCGTGGAGATTCCCTTCACCCCACGGGCGAAACGGGTCCTGGAGCTGTCTCTTGAAGAGGCCCGCCAGCTGGGCCACAACTACATCGGTACCGAGCACCTGCTGCTCGGTCTGATCCGGGAAGGGGAAGGCGTCGCCGCCCGGGTGCTCGAGAACCTCGGCGTCGACCTGGCCAAGGTGCGCACCCAGGTGATCCGCATGCTCGGCGAGACCGCCGAGGTGGCCGCCGGAGGTGGCGGTGGCAAGGGCTCCACCAAGACCCCCACCCTGGATGAATTCGGCAGCAACCTCACCCAGCAGGCGGCTGACGGCAAGCTCGACCCGGTGGTGGGCCGTCAGAACGAAATTGAGCGGGTGATCCAGATCCTGGGCCGCCGCACCAAGAACAACCCCGTCCTGATCGGCGAGCCCGGCGTCGGCAAGACCGCCATCGCCGAGGGACTGGCCCAGCGGATCAACTCCGGCGACATTCCAGACATCCTGGAAGACAAGCGGGTTCTCACCCTCGACATCGGCCTGCTGGTGGCCGGCACCAAGTACCGGGGTGAGTTTGAGGAGCGCCTCAAAAAGATCATGGAGGAGATCCGCAGCGCCGGAAATGTGATCCTCGTGATCGACGAGGTGCACACCCTGATCGGCGCCGGTGCCGCCGAGGGAGCGATTGACGCCGCCAACATCCTCAAGCCGGCCCTGGCCCGGGGTGAGCTGCAGTGCATCGGCGCCACCACCCTCGATGAGTACCGCAAGCACATCGAACGGGATGCCGCCCTGGAGCGGCGCTTCCAGCCGGTGATGGTGGGCGAACCCTCGGTGGACGACACGATCGAAATCCTGCGCGGCCTCAAGGAGCGCTACGAGTCCCACCACCGCCTCAAGATTGCCGATGAGGCCCTGATCGCCGCGGCCACCCTGGGCGACCGCTACATCTCCGACCGGTTCCTGCCCGACAAGGCCATCGACCTGATCGACGAGGCTGGCAGCCGGGTGCGGTTGATGAACTCCAAGCTGCCTCCGGCCGCCAAGGAAGTCGACAAGCAGCTGCGGTCGGTCCAGAAGGAGAAGGAAGACGCCGTGCGCGAGCAGGACTTCACCAAGGCCAGTGAACTGCGCGACAAGGAAGTGGAGCTGCGCGAGCAGATCCGCTCGATCCTCCAGGCCCGCAAGGATGAGGAACCCACTCCCGAGGCTGCCGCTGAAGCAGGTTCGGAAGCGGCAGCTGTGGCGGTCGCCGAAGCCCCGGCCGAGGGCGAGCGCAGCCCGATGGTGACCGAGGAGGACATCGCCCACATCGTGGCTTCCTGGACGGGCGTGCCCGTCCAGAAGCTCACCGAGAGCGAGTCGGCCAAGCTGCTGAACATGGAGGAAACCCTCCACCAGCGCCTGATCGGCCAGGACGAGGCGGTGAAGGCCGTGTCCCGGGCCATCCGCCGCGCCCGGGTGGGCCTGAAGAACCCCAACCGCCCCATCGCCAGCTTCATCTTCTCCGGCCCCACCGGCGTCGGCAAAACCGAGCTCACCAAGTCCCTGGCGGCCTACTTCTTCGGCAGTGAAGAGGCGATGATCCGCCTCGACATGTCGGAGTTCATGGAGCGCCACACGGTCAGCAAGCTGATCGGCTCGCCTCCGGGTTATGTGGGCTTCAACGAAGGCGGCCAGCTCACCGAAGCGGTGCGTCGCCGCCCCTACACCGTGGTGCTGTTCGACGAGATCGAGAAGGCGCACCCCGACGTGTTCAACCTGCTGCTGCAGCTGCTGGAAGACGGTCGCCTGACCGATTCCAAGGGCCGCACGGTGGACTTCAAAAACACCCTGATCATCATGACCTCGAACATCGGTTCGAAGGTGATTGAGAAGGGCGGTGGCGGCCTTGGCTTCGAATTCGGTGGTGGCGATGCGGATGAAACCAACTACAACCGCATCCGCTCCCTGGTGAACGAGGAGCTGAAGCAGTACTTCCGCCCCGAATTCCTCAACCGTCTCGACGAGATCATCGTCTTCCGTCAGCTCACCCGCGACGAGGTCAAGGAGATCGCCGAGATCATGCTCAAGGAGGTCTTCGGCCGGATGCTGGAGAAGGGCATCGCCCTCTCCGTCACCGACGCCTTCAAGGAGCGCTTGGTGGAGGAGGGCTACAACCCCTCCTACGGAGCCCGCCCCCTGCGCCGCGCCGTGATGCGGCTGCTCGAAGACTCCCTGGCCGAGGAATTCCTCAGCGGCCGGATCGGCGATGGCGACGCTGCCGTGGTCGATGTCAACGACGACAAGCAGGTGGTGATCCGCAAGCAGGTGGCCCTGCCCGCCGAGCCCGAGCTCGCCACGGCTGGGGTCTGACGCGACACCCGGAGGGCCGGAAGCCCGGCCCGTACCATCGATTGGGGACGACCACCACACCGGGATGAGCAACCCCCTGAGCCAACACGCCATCGCTCCGGCCGAGGTGCTGCGGGGCCCGGGGGCCTGGAGTGAAGGGCTGGCGCGCATCGCCCGCTTCTGCCACACCCCCCTGGTGCTCGGCCGCAGTGCGGCCACCGCCGCATTACGCCAACAGCTGTGCAGCGATCTGACCGCCGCCGGCCTGGCTCCCCGGCCCGCCGAACTGCGGCACGACTGCTGCGAAGACGACCTCAGCCGGGTTGCCGCCGTGGTGCAGGACGGTGCCTGTGATGCCGTGATCGCCATCGGTGGCGGCAAGGTGCTCGACGCCGGCAAGCTGCTGGCCCACCGCCAGGATCTGGTGTGCATCACCGTGCCCACCAGCGCGGCCACCTGCGCCGGCTGGACCGCCCTGGCCAACGTGTACACCCCAGCGGGGGCCTTCCTTGGCGATGTGGCCCTCGCCCGCTGCCCCGACCTGCTGATCTTTGACCACACCCTGGTGCGCCAGGCTCCGCCCCGCACCCTGGCCAGCGGCATCGCCGACGCCATGGCCAAGTGGTACGAGGCCTCGGTGAGCAGCGGCGCCAGCGGCGACGGCCTGGTGCAGCAGGCGGTGCAGATGGCCCGGGTGCTGCGCGACCAATTGATGCTCGAGGCTGAAGCCGCCCTGAACGACCCGGACAGCGCCGCCTGGGAAAGGGTGGCGGAGGCCTGCGGGCTCAGCGCCGGCCTGATCGGCGGCATCGGCGGGGCGCGCTGCCGCACCGTCGCCGCCCACGCGGTGCACAACGGCCTCACCCAACTGGAGGCCAGCCACGGCCACCTGCATGGCGAAAAGGTGGGTTTCGGCATCCTGGTGCAGCTGCGGCTGGAGGAGGTGCTCGGCGGCAGCCAGCTCGCCGGCCAGGCGCGGCGGCAACTGCTGCCCCTGTTCCGCCAGCTGGGGCTCCCGGTGAGCCTGGAAGAGCTGGGCCTGGGCCAGGCCGGTCTGCACGAGCTGCAGCAGGCCTGCACCTTCGCCTGCCGCGACGGCTCCGACCTGCACCACCTGCCCTTCGCCGTCGGTCCCAACGACCTGCTGGCTGCTCTGGTGAGCACCTGCTGCAGCGAGCGGCAGACCGCGTGAATCCAACCCTGGTCGACCCTGGCGCAACGGCCCAGCAGCAGCTCGTGGATGGGGCGGCCCGCAGCCTGCTGGACCCCCAGGGCCGGGATCTGGCGGGCCAGGTGGAGTGGTGGTCGCTGCCCGGGCTTGGGGCAGGGGACGGCTGGGGCCCCTGGCCGGTGGCCGTGCTGGGGGAGGGCCCACCGGTGCTGCTGCTGCACGGTTTTGACAGCTCCTTTCTGGAATTTCGGCGGCTCGCTCCGCTGCTCGCCGGTGGGGGTGCCCAGCTGTTCATCCCCGACCTGTTCGGCTTCGGCTTCTGCCCCCGGCCCGCGGGCGGCGATTACAGCCCCAGCGGCGTACTGGGCCACCTGGAGGCGCTGGTGACAGCGATCCGGCAACGCAACCCCGCCCCCCTCGGCCTGATCGGCGCCTCGATGGGGGGCTCAGTGGCGGTGGAGCTGGCCCGGCGCCTGCCGGAGCAGGTGTCCCGACTGCTGCTGCTCGCCCCTGCGGGCCTCACGGGCCGGCCCATGCCCCTGCCGCCCCTGCTGGATGGGCTGGGGGTGCGCTTTCTGTCCCTGCCCGGCGTGCGCCGTGGCCTGTGCCGCACCGCCTTCGCCGATCCGGACGCCGCCGTGGGTGCGGCTGAGCTGGAGATTGCCTCCCTGCATCTGCAGAGCCCCGGCTGGGGCGACGCCCTGCGGCGGTTCGCCCGCTCCGGCGGCTTCGCGGGCTGTGGAGCCCCCCTGCCCGAGCAGCCGATCCAGGTGCTCTGGGGAGCGGATGACCGCATCCTGCGGGCACCCCAGAAAAAGGCGGCCCTGGCGCTGTTGGGTGAGCGGGTGCGCGAGCTCGGGGCCTGCGGCCACCTCCCCCACCTCGACCAGGCGGCCACCGTGGCCGAAACCTGGTTTGGGCCAGGCTGGGCCGGATGAGCCAAGCCCTATGAGCAGTGCCCGATGAGCACGATTGAGGAGAAGGCCGGCGGGCCCGTGATGCAGCTGCTGGCCAGGGGGCTCCAGCTGTGGGTGCGCCAGCAGTGCCAGAGCATCGGCAGCCTCGACATCCAGCTGGAGGGCTCGGCTCTGCAGCTGCTGCGCGGCCGGCTGGCGGGGGTGCAACTGCTGGCCCGGCGGGTGGTCTA
>JBIIQK010000041.1:0-9473 GCA_044342135.1 Cyanobium sp. | reverse complement strand
CCGGGCGTTGGGTTTCCAACGACCAGCTGTCCTGCCCCAACTTCCGGCCTGCCGGTGCCTGATCAGGCGACATGAACAAGACCCCCCTGCCCTCGATTGATTCCCTTGACCGCCAGTGGTATCTGGTGGACGCGGAGAATCAGACCCTCGGTCGCCTGGCAAGCGAAGTGGCCCAGGTGCTGCGCGGCAAAAACAAGCCCTGCTACACCCCCCACCTCGACACCGGCGATTTTGTGATCGTCATCAACGCCGACAAGGTGAAGGTGAGCGGTAACAAGCCCACCCAGAAGATCTACCGCCGCCATTCCGGCCGGCCCGGTGGCATGAAAACCGAAACCTTCGAGCACCTCCAGGCTCGGATCCCCGAGCGCATCGTGGAGAAGGCCATCAAGGGCATGCTTCCCCACAACGCCCTGGGCCGTCAGCTGTTCCGGAAGTTGAAGGTCTACAAGGGCACCGAGCATCCCCATGCCGCCCAGCAGCCCCAGGTTCTCGCCCTCGATCCCGCCACCGCAGCCCAATGAGCACCAACAAAGTCGTCTACTGGGGTACGGGTCGTCGTAAGACCGCCGTCGCCCGCGTGCGTGTGGTGCCCGGCAACGGCACCGTCACCATCAACGGTCGCCCCGGCGACAACTACCTCAACTACAACCCCGTCTACCTGGCGGCGGTGAAAGCCCCCCTGCAGACCCTCGGCCTGGCTGCCGAGTACGACCTGCTGGTCAACGTGCGCGGCGGTGGCCTCACCGGCCAGGCCGATGCCATCAAGCAGGGCGCAGCCCGGGCCCTGTGCGACCTGTCGCCCGACAACCGCAAGCCGCTCAAGACCGAAGGCCATCTCAGCCGCGACCCGCGCGCCAAGGAGCGCCGCAAGTACGGCCTGAAGAAAGCCCGCAAGGCTCCTCAGTTCTCCAAGCGCTGATCTCTTCTCTTCGCCATCAGCCCCTTCCTGCCATGCCCAAGGCCGACATCCATCCCACCTGGTATCCCGACGCCAAGGTGATCTGCAACGGAGAGGTGGTGATGACCACCGGCTCCACCTCCCCCGAGATCCACGTCGACGTGTGGAGCGGCAACCATCCCTTCTACACCGGGACCCAGAAGATTCTGGACACCGAGGGGCGGGTGGATCGCTTCATGCGCAAGTACGGCATGGGCGGGGCCGAGGGCGGCTCCAGCTCAGGTGCCAAGAAAGCGGCCAAGAGCGAAGCTGACGCTGACGCGGCTGAAGCCACTCCAGCCGCCGCCGAAGCCTGATCACGGCCTGGCCTGATCGCGATTGAATTCCAATCCCCTGGCCGGGTGCTTTCGGGCATCCGGCTTTGTCTTGTCTGGAGCCCTCCAGGCCCCGCTCCGCCCCGCTGATGGACCCATCCCTGCTGCATGAGCGCCTGGAAACGGCCCGCCGCACCTTCGAGACGCTCGAACGGCAGCTGGCCGATCCCGCTGTGGCCTCCAACCCCAACCAGCTGCAGGCGATCGCCCGGGAGCGCGCCCGCCTCGAGCCCCTGGTGCAGGACCACCAGCAGCTTCAGAAGCTGGAAGTGGAAGAGCAGGAGGCCCGCGCCCTGCTGAAGGAGCATCGCGGCGATCCCGCCATGGAGGAGCTCGCCACCGACGAGCTCGCCAGCCTGGCCACCGCCATCGGCACCCTGCGCGACCGACTCACCCTGGCCCTGCTGCCACGGGATCCGCGCGACGAGCGCAGCGTCATGCTGGAAATCCGGGCCGGCGCTGGGGGCGATGAGGCGGCCATCTGGGCCGGGGATCTGGCCCGCATGTATGAGCGCTACGCCCAGAGCGTGGGCTGGCGGGTGGAGCCCGTGAGCGCCTCGGAGGCCGAACTGGGGGGGTACAAAGAACTGATCCTGGCCATCCAGGGGGACGGGGTGTTCAGCCAGCTGAAATTCGAGGCCGGCGTGCACCGGGTGCAGCGGGTGCCCGCCACCGAATCCCAGGGCCGGGTGCACACCTCCACCGCCACGGTGGCCGTGATGCCGGAAGCCGACCCCGTGGAGGTGCAGATCGATCCCACTGACATCGAAATCAGCACTGCCCGCTCCGGCGGTGCGGGCGGTCAGAACGTCAACAAGGTGGAAACCGCGGTGGACCTGCTGCACAAACCCACCGGCATCCGGGTGTTCTGCACCCAGGAGCGCTCCCAGCTGCAGAACCGCGAACGGGCCTTCGAGATCCTGCGAGCCAAGCTGTACGAACGCCAGCTGGCCGAAGCCAATGCCCAGGAGCGTTCGGCCCGGCTCGCCCAGGTGGGGAGCGGCGACCGCAGCGAAAAGATCCGCACCTACAACTACAAAGACAACCGCACGACCGACCACCGCCTGGGCCGCAACTTTTCCCTGGAGCCCGTGCTCAACGGCCAGTTGCACGACCTCATCGGGGCCTGCATCGCCGCAGACCAGAGCCGCCAACTGGAAGAACTGGCCGAGCAAGTGGCCAGCTGAACAGCCCGGGCAGGTCGGGGGGCCAGCCGCTCAGGCGCCGATCACATACTTGGCCCATTCCCCGTGCAGGCCAGCCGAGATCTGGCGACTGGCCTCGAAGCTGAGGCTGCTGGGGGGGCGATGGGGCGCTCTGGCCAGGGGCATGCCCGCCTCCCGGGGCGTGCGGTTGCCCTTGCGCACGTTGCAGGGCAAGCAGGCGGTGGTGACGTTCTCCCAGGTATCGAGGCCACCCCGGCTGCGCGGCACCACGTGATCGACCGAAAGCTGGTCACTGCTGGTCCCGCAGTACTGGCAGCGGTGGCCGTCACGATGGAAGAGGTTGCGGCGGGTGAGCGGCAGTTGCTTGTAGGGCACCCGCACGTAATGGCGCAGCCGGATCACCGTGGGCAGCCAGGTATCGTCGCGAATCCTGCGGGCGGGATCATGCTCAAGCCCCTCGGCCTTTCCCTTCAGCACCATCACCACGGCACGGCGCCAGGTGGTGATGTTGAGGGGCTCGTAGGACGCATTCAGAACGAGAACGTGGCCCATGCCAGCACCCGTATTGGGCGGCATGCTAGGCGGAATCTTCGGTGGGATCCGTGACCCAGGCCACCCAAGCCACCCAGGCCAGCTGGAACGGTGCGGCCGCCGAGGCCGAGATGGCCCGCCAACGGGCCTGGGTGGAAGTGGACACCGCGGCGATTACCGCCAATGCCCGCAGCCTCAAACGCTGCATCGGCGCCAGCACCAGCCTGATGGCCGTGGTGAAAGCCGATGGCTACGGCCACGGGTCAGTGCCGGTGGCGCGGGCAGCCCTGGCCGGCGGGGCCAGCCAGTGCGGGGTGGCCACCCTGGCCGAAGGCATCGAACTGCGTCGGGCCGGGATCCAGGCGCCGATCCTGGTGCTGGGCAGCCTCAGCCAGGTGGAAGAACTGCGCTGCTGCCTCCACTGGGAACTGATGCCCACCATCAGCGGCATGCGGGAAGCCCTGCTCTGTCAGAACCTCGCCAGCGGCCAGGGCAGACCCATGGCCCTGCAGCTGAAACTCGATACCGGCATGGCACGGCTGGGGGCCGCCTGGGAGGAGGGACCAAGGCTGGTGGCGGCCCTGGCGGAGCTGGAGGCCGTTGAACTCAGCGGCGTGTACTCCCATCTGGCGAGCGCCGATGCCGCGCCGATCGTCGACGACGGCCTCACCCAGCAGCAGCAGCAGCGCTTCGACACAGTGCTGCGCGCCCTGCACGACCAGGGGCTGCAGGTCGGCAGCCGCCACCTGGCCAACTCCGCGGGCACTCTGCGCAGCACGGGGCTCCACTACGACCTGGTACGGGTTGGACTTGCCCTCTACGGCCACAGCCCCGCCGCCCACCTGGCCGGGGCCATCCCCCTGGCGGCGGCCATGACCCTGCACGCCCGGGTCAGCCTGATCCGGGAGGTGGGCACCGGAGTGGGGGTGAGCTACGGCCACACCTTCCACACCTCCCGCCCCAGTCGCCTGGCGGTGGTGGGCATCGGCTACGCCGACGGCGTCCCCCGCCAGCTGTCCAACCAGCTCGAGGTGCTGTTCCAGGGCCAGCGCCTGCCCCAGGTGGGGGCCATCACCATGGACCAGCTGGTGCTGGATGTCACCGACTGCCCAGCCCTGGACGTGGGCTCGGTGGTCACCCTGCTGGGCCAGGACGGCGACCAACAGATCACCCCCTCCGACTGGAGCGCGCGCTGCCAGACCATCCCCTGGGAAATCCTCTGCGGCTTCAAGCACCGGCTACCGCGACTCACCGCAGCCCAGGCCGCCTGGGATGGCCCCAAGGACGGGGCTCACTGATAAGCTCGTCGAGCCGCTGGAGAGGTGGCTGAGTGGTTGAAAGCGGCTCCCTGCTAAGGAGTTACAGGAGGCAACTTCTGTCGAGGGTTCGAATCCCTCCCTCTCCGTTTGAAACAGGTTTGGCGAGGACTCATCCCCGCCCTGCCTCCGAGCCATGACCGCAGACCTCGGCCAACCGAGCTGCCAACTCAGGTAAGAGCCTGTCGTCTAGGGCGCAGGCCTGGCCCTCGCTGAAGATCACCAACAGGAACGGGAACGCACCGGCGGAGGGAAGGTCGGCAGGCGGCTCCACGTAGGCCACGTCGTGGCGTGCCTGGCTCATCCAGCCGGCCTTGCTCCAGAGCCGACTCCCGGGCGGGAGCCCTGCGCCGATGAACCCATCCACCTGGTTCTCCGGATCGGCGGCCCGCTGGGCCGGATCCAGGCTGCGGGCCAGCACGGCGCGCATCCGCGCACAGGCCGGCGGTGACACCACGGCCGACGCCATCACCGCCTGCAGCAGGCGGGCGACGGCATCGGTGCTGAGACGGTTGCGATTCTCCAGCTGATCGCCATAAAACTCCCGTTCACGGCCATAGGGCCCATCCCCCCAGGTTTTCTGACAGGCATTGCAGCCCTGCAGCTCGGGCCAGTCGAGCTCCGCCAGCCAGCGGTTCACCACCTGGCGCTGCTCCACCCATGGGGCCATCCGCTGCGGCGGCAGGGCAGGGCCGCTGGTGGTGCCGCTCAGCAGATCCAGCACCAACCCCGTGGCATCGTTGCTGGAATCGCGGATCATGTCGGCCAGGGCCCGCCGCAGCTCTGGCGTCTCCTCCAGCAGGTCGGCCTGGCGCCATGCCTCCGCAGCCACCAGATACACCAGCTTCACCACGCTGGCGGGGTAGCGCAGCCGGTCGCCGGCCCAGCTCGCCCCCTGGGCCGGCAGTGCCCAGAATTGCTCCGGGGCCAGATCGGCAGCACGGCCCACCAGGGTCTGGTCGTAACGCACCCAGGTGATCGAAAGCTGCTGGCCCAGTCCAGGCCGCCCATCGAGCTCCAGGGCGCGCACCAGGTCGGCCAGGATCTGGCCCATGGCCGGATCTGGGCTGTAGAACGCCATCACCGCCGGCAACCGTTGTGGCGACATTAGGCACCATCGACCCACTCCACCTGGCCAGCGGCACTGCCGCGGCCCCCGAATGGCTGAGGGCCGGCACGATCTGGCGCCTCAGCGGCCCGGTCAACCTGCACAGCCAGCCCCAGGGCCCAGGACTGGCCACCCAGGCCTGGGCCGGCCGACACCTCCAAATCGTGGCCTCCGATCGGGACATCCGCCCCGGCCAACGCCTACGGGTGCGCCTGCTGGAGGATGGCTATCCCGGTTGGATCGATCCGGCAGCGCTGCTGGGACGGGCCGTGGCCAGTGCCCGGCCCCAGGCGCCATGCCTGACCCGCAGCGCCATCGTCCGCCGGCTGCCCCAAGTACTGGCGTTTGCCCAAGCCGCCCAGGATCACCCCAACACCTATCTGTGGGGCGGCAGCCTGGGGCCCGATTACGACTGCTCGGGCCTGATCCAGCGCGCGTTTGCCAGCGCCGGCATCTGGATTCCCCGCGATGCCTACCTGCAGGAGCGCTTCTGCCAGGCCGTGGCGGTGCAACCCGGCCAGACCCAGCTGCTGGCCCCGGGCGACCTGATCTTCTTCGGAACAGCCCGGCGCTGCACCCACGTGGGTCTGCACCTGGGGGCGGGAACCTATCTGCACAGCTCCGGCATCGCCCACGGCCGCAACGGCATTGGCCTCGACGACCTGGCGCCCCGCAATCCCGATCCGGTGGCCCGCCACTACCGGCTGGAACTGCGCGGCGCCGGCCGGGTGATGCACAGCCATGACGGCAGCCCACTGCCCGCTTAGGGTCACGGCCAGCAACAGGACGGAGATGGTCCAGCCCGTGCCGGAACTCTCCCCGGAACTCTCCGTGGTGGTGCCCCTCTACAACGAGGAGGAGAGCCTGCCCCAGCTGGTGGACCAACTCCTGACCGCCGTGCGGGGGCTCGCGCTGCCCTTCGAACTGGTGCTGGTCGACGACGGCTCCAAAGACGGCACCGCCAACGTGCTCAGCGACCTTGCTGCCACAGTGCCGGAACTGGTGGCGGTGCTGCTGCGGCGCAACTACGGCCAGAGTGCCGCCATGGCGGCGGGCTTCGATGCCAGCCGCGGTGCCGTGATCGTCACCCTCGATGGCGACCTGCAGAACGATCCGGCCGATATCCCCCTGCTGCTGGCCGAGCTCAACCAGGGCTACGACCTGGTGAGTGGCTGGCGGCACCAGCGCCAGGACGCGGCTGTGCAGCGCCTTCTGCCAAGCCGCATCGCCAATCGCCTCATCGCCAAGGTGACCGGCGTTCGGCTGCACGACTACGGCTGCTCCCTCAAGGCCTACCGACGGGAGGTGGTGAGTGACCTGAACCTTTATGGCGAACTGCACCGCTTCCTGCCAGCCCTGGCCTTCATCGAGGGGGCACGGATCAGCGAAGTGAAGGTGAACCACCACCCCCGTCGTTTTGGTCAGAGCAAATACGGCCTCGATCGCACCTTCCGGGTGCTGATGGACCTGCTGACGGTGTGGTTCATGAAGCGCTTTCTGACCCGGCCGATGCACGTGTTCGGCTTCGGCGGGCTGGCGGCCATGGGCTTGGGCCTGATCATCGGCCTCTGGCTGGTGGGCGAAAAGCTGCTGCTCGGGAGTGACATCGGCGACCGCCCCCTGCTGCTGATGGCCCTGCTCAGTTTTCTGACGGGGGTGCAGCTGTTCTGCTTTGGCCTCCTGGCGGAGCTGCAGATGCGCACCTACCACGAAAGCCAGGGGCGCCCGATCTACCGGGTACGGGCGACGTTGCGCGGCAACGCCTGAGTGAACGCAGGGCTGGCACTGCTGCGTCCGCGGAAGCGCTCCATCGCCTGGGCCGCTGCCCGCACGACCGCTGGATCCACATCCCGCAGGCCGCGATAGAGCAGGGGCAGGGTCTGGCGGCCGCCCCAGCGCCGGGCCGCCTCGATGGCCGCCAGGCGTTGGGGGCCATCGCCTGCCAACTGCACCGACAACCGGCGAGAAAAGGCTGCCCGCTCCCGGGGGGTAGCGGGCAGCGGCAGCACCCCAGCCGCTGCTTGCACCGGCTCGCCCATGGGCAGCTGACCAGACTCAGCTGAGGCCACCAGGGCAATCTGGGCCCGGTTCAGGGCAGCAATGGACTGGGTATCGATTGTCGCCGCCACATTCGGGCGACGACGGGCCAGAAGCCAGTAGAGAGTGACCAGAACGGCCGCCGAACCGGCCAGCAGAGAGGGGTGCATGGATTGAACTTTTATGTCGCCCCAGGAAGGCCGCTGGGGCTGCCTTGGGGGAGCTCCTTACAGTATTCGAGGTTGCTATTGGCCCGCGCCATGACTGGAGAATTCGCTGCCGCCTGGTTGCCCTCAGTGTTTGTACCCCTGGTGGGAATCCTCGGCCCAGCCGTGGCCATGGCCCTGCTCTTCAACGTGATCGAAGCGCGCGATTGAGCTCCCGCCGGAGCCGTTGTCCTTCCTCACCGCATCCTTCCCCGCCACCATGACCGTGACCCCCGTGGCCGACCCCTGCGTCGGCAATCTGGCCACCCCCGTCAACAGCAGCTACTTCAGCCGGGCGTTTCTGAATGCCCTGCCGGCTTACCGTCCATCGCTCTCGCCCAATCGGCGGGGCCTGGAAGTGGGCATGGCCCACGGCTTCTTCCTCTACGGACCGTTCACCATCTGCGGCCCCCTGCGCCTCACGGAATACGCCAGCACCGCAGGCCTCCTGGCCACCATCGGCCTGGTGTCGATCCTCACCGTCTGCCTGTCGATCTACGGCACCGCTGGCAACGGCCCGAACATTCAGCCCACCGACGCCACCATCGACAATCCGCCCGCAGACCTGTTCACCAAGGCTGGCTGGGCTGAATTCGCCAGTGGGTTCTGGCTCGGTGGCTGCGGCGGTGCGGCCTTTGCCTGGTTCCTGGCCGGCACGGCGATCGTCTCTCCCCTGGTCAACATTGCCGGAGGGGTCTGGAGCGTCAGCTGAATCCAGCTCCCGCCCGACACCCAAAGCCCCGCTGACGCGGGGCTTTTTTCATGGGAAAACAGCACTGAGGCCGCACTCGAACCAGCGGCTGAAGCAGCAGGCTGGAACAGCCCTGGGGCCCGGTTCGAAAAGGGCCAACAATGGAAGGGAAAGACCATCAGCAATCCATGAGCCCAGCCCGTCACGCCAGACCACCCCGGGGCCCCGGGGTGGGGAGAGCTTGGATTGGCCCAGCCCTGTTGGGGACAGCGCTGTTGCTCACAGCATGCGGCAGGGAAGCGGTCAAACCGAGGGTGGTGGGCTCACCCCACCAGACTCCAGTGCCAAGTGCGGCCCAGCTGCAGGCCGAACGCACCGCGGCCCAACAACGCCAGGCGGCCGAAGCCAAAGCTGCCGCCGTTGCCCTTCGGCGCGGCTGGAGTGAAGGGCACCAATCCACCGTGGCCTGCCTCCATGGCGAACGGGCCCAGACCGATGGCAACGAACTGCGCTGCGAAGACCAGGCCTATGTCGAACGGAATTACCCAGCGGCCAGTAGCCGTTAGGGGTAGCAGCCCACGCGGCCGCGTTGTGGATCGCCAAGCACAGCCATAAAAAAACCCCGGCTTTCGCCGGGGTTGGGTCGTCCCTCAAGGAGAGGGCAAGGGGACTGGGATCAGCCGAACTTGCCCGAGGTGGAAGCGATCAGGAAGGCGGCGTACGTGAGGATGTAGCCGATCGTGAAGTGGGCGAGACCCACCACACGGGCCTGAACGATCGAGAGAGCCACGGGCTTGTCACGCCAGCCCACCAGGTTGGCGAGCGGAGTGCGCTGATGCGCCCAGACGATGGTCTCGATCAGTTCCTGCCAGTAACCGCGCCAGGAGATCAGGAACATGAAGCCGGTGGCCCACACCAGGTGACCGAACAGGAACATCCAGGACCAGACGGCCAGGTTGTTGCTGCCGAACGGGTTGTACCCGTTGATCAGCTGGGAGGAGTTGAGCCACAGGTAGTCGCGGAACCAGCCCATCAGATAGGTGCTGGATTCGTTGAACTGGGCCACGTTGCCCTGCCAGATGGCGAGGTGCTTCCAGTGCCAGTAGAAGGTGACCCAGCCCACGGTGTTCAGGGCCCAGAAGA
>JBIIQK010000276.1:0-2691 GCA_044342135.1 Cyanobium sp. | reverse complement strand
TTGAACATCGGCCCGGTGACGTTCCAGTGGAAGCCGTGGGTCTTGGCGTAGAGCACGGTGCTGTCGGCCAGCACCCGGCCCAGCCCCTCAGCGATCTGCAGGCGCTGGGCTTCGGGGATGCCGATGTCGATCGGAGGAGCGGTGCTGACCATGGCGGCTGACCCGTGATGCCTTCGTTGTAGTCCGAATGGGCCCGGTTGGCTACGCTCAGTCGAGGCTGCCCAGGTAATCCTTTACCCGGCAGCGGTTCTGGGGCTGGCGCAGCTTCAACAGGGCCCGCGATTCGATCTGGCGCACCCGCTCCCGGGACAGGTGCATGGCCTCGCCGATTTCGGTGAGGGTGCGGGGGGTGTCGTCCTCCAGGCCGAACCGCTGGCGAATCACCTGGGCCTCGCGGCTGTTGAGGTCCTGCAGCAGGGCCTCGAGGTCGTCGTGGAGCTGCTCGCGGGCGAGTTCCTGCTCCGGCGTGTCGTGGCTGTCCTCCAGCAGATCGCCCAGCTCCGTGTCCTGGTCCTTGCCGACACGGCCTTCCAGGGAGACGGGGCGGGGCACCTGCAGCAGGGTCTGCCGCACAACGGCTTCGCTGAGCTCCAGCTCCCGGGCGATCTCGGCCACGCTGGGCGTGCGGCCGAGGCGGGCGGTGAGCTCCCGCTGGGCCCGCTTGATCCGGTTGAGCTTCTCGGTGATGTGCACCGGCAGCCGGATCGTGCGGCTCTGGCTGGCGATGGCGCGGGTGATCCCCTGGCGGATCCACCAGTAGGCGTAGGTGCTGAAGCGGAAGCCCCGGGTGGGGTCGTAGCGCTCCACGGCCCGTTCGAGGCCGAGGGTGCCCTCCTGCACCAGATCCAGCAGCTCCAGGCCGCGGCGCTGGTATTTCTTGGCCACGGCCACCACCAGCCGCAGGTTGGCCTGGATCATCCGCTCCTTGGCCCGCTTGCCGCGGTGCAGGACCCGGCGCCGTTCGGCCCCATCCAGCGCCGTTCCATCCCCGGAGCCGCCCTCCCCCTTCTGCAGCAGCTGTTCCCGCTGCTGCACCAGGCGGGCCAGGGTGAGTTCCTCCTCCTGGCTGAGCAGGTCAACCCGGCCGATGTCCTGCAGGTACAGGCGCACCAGGTCGGTGATGGCGGGGGAGTTGGGCAACCGCCGGCTGCAGGGGCGTACTCACGGTTGCCAGCGCCGGCCGGGGCGGGGCCGATTGCCCCGTTTTGTTTTGGTTTTCAGCTGCTGCGCTGCGCTGATGGGCCGGACTCAGGCCTCCTCGTTCACCCAGGTGCTGGCCACGTGCAGCTCTTCGAGCTGCTTGGTGGCCACGCCAGCGGGGGCCTGGGTCATCAGGCAGCGGGCCTGCTGGGTTTTCGGGAAGGCGATCGTGTCGCGGATCGACTCCTCGCCCGCCAGCAGCATCACGATCCGGTCCACGCCGAAGGCCAGGCCGCCGTGGGGCGGGGCGCCCATGTCGAGGGCATCCATCAGGAAGCCGAACTGCTGGTTGGCCTCTTCCAGGGGCAGGCCGATCGTTTGCAGCACCTGGCGCTGCAGGGCCGAGTCGTGGATGCGCAGGGAGCCTCCGCCCAGCTCCAGGCCGTTGAGCACCAGGTCGTAGGCCTGGGCGCGGGCGGTGGGCAGGGTGGTGGCCCAGGCGGCCGGGTCGTTGCCGAGATCGTCTGCGTTGGGGGCGCAGAAGGGGTGGTGCAGGGCCTCGAGGCGGTTCTCCCCCGCGTTGAACTCGAACATCGGGAAATCCACCACCCAGAGGAAGTTCCAGCTGTCGTTGTCGCGGTCGGGTTTCACCAGGCCCAGTTCGCGGGCCAGGAACTGGCGCACCCGGTCGAGGGCCTTGTTCACCGTGGCGGTGTCGCCGGCGCCGAACAGGATCAGGGTGCCGGGCTCGGCCCCGGTGCGCTCCAGCAGCTCCGCTTTGGTGGCCTCGGAGAGGTTGTCCTTGATGGCGCCGATCGTGTCGATCTCGCCGCCGTCGCGCACGCGGATGAAGGCCAGGCCGCCAGCGCCGGCGGCCTGGGCCTCGCTGAACACATCGCCGCCAGGCTTGATGCGCACGTTGCTCAGGGCGTCGTTGCCGCCGGGCACGGCGATGCACTTCACCGAGCCGCCGGCGGCCACCGCTCCGCTGAACACCTTGAAGCCCATGCCGGCCACCAGGTCGGACACATCGGTGAGCTCCAGGCCGTAGCGGGTGTCGGGTCGGTCGGTGCCGTAGCGCGCCATGGCCTCATGCCAGGTGAGGCGCGGGAAGGGGCGGGGCAGTTCCACGCCCTTCACGGCCTGCCAGATGCTGGCGATCAGGGCTTCGTTGAGCTCCAGGATCTCCTCCTGGCCCATGAAGCTCATCTCGATGTCCAGCTGGGTGAATTCCGGCTGGCGATCAGCGCGCAGGTCTTCGTCGCGGAAGCAGCGGGCCACCTGGTAATAGCGCTCGATGCCGCCCACCATCAGCAGCTGCTTGAACAGCTGGGGCGACTGGGGCAGGGCAAACCACTCGCCGCCGCACACCCGGGAGGGCACCAGGTAGTCGCGGGCGCCTTCGGGGGTGGAGCGGGTGAGCACCGGGGTTTCCACCTCGATGAAGCCCTGGTCTTCGAGGAAGCGGCGGGCGGCCTGGATGGTGCGGGCCCGCAGGCGCAGGTTGCCGTTCATGCGCTCGCGGCGCAGATCCAGGTAGCGGTGGCGCAG
>JBIIQK010000277.1:0-2691 GCA_044342135.1 Cyanobium sp. | reverse complement strand
CACGCCGCCGCGGGAGGCCATGAAGTCGGGTAGTTCGGCGTGGGTTTTGAGGTCCACCGGCTTGGGATAGGCGGCGGTGTGGCAGAAGCTCTGCATCACCAGATCGGCGCTGAAGCCCAGGCAGGCCAGCTCCTTCATCTCATCGCGGGTCATGGGCCCGGTGGTGTCCTGGGAGCCCACGGTGGTCATCAGCGGCTCGCAGCTGGTGCCGGGGCGCACGCCCGCCAGGCCGCAGGCCTTGCCCACCATCTTCTGGGCCAGGGTGAAGCCCTTGCCGGTGTCGGCCGGCGCGGTGGGGCGGATGAACAGATCACTGGCGGGAAGCCCCATCTGGGCGCGCACTTTGTCGGTGAGGGAGCGGCCGATCAGCAGGGGGATGCGGCCGCCGGCCCGCACCTCATCGGTGATCGTGCTGGGCTTGAGCTCGAAGCGGGCCACGATTTCGCCGGCCTTCTCTTCACCGGCGGCCCGCTCGATCGTGCCGGCGTAGGGGCGGATCGTGATCACATCGCCACTGTTGAGCGCGGTCACGTCGCACTCGATCGGCAGGGCGCCCGAGTCTTCGGCGGTGTTGAAAAAGATCGGCGCGATCTTGCCGCCGAGCACCACGCCGCCGCCCCGCTTGTTGGGCACGTGGGAGATGTCGGTGCCCGTGTGCCACAGCACCGAGTTGATGGCGGATTTGCGTGAGCTGCCGGTGCCCACCACATCACCCACGTAGGCCACGGGGTGACCCTTCTGCTTCAGCTGGCTGATCAGCTCCAGGCCGCCGGGCATGCGGGTTTCCAGCATCGCCGTGGCGTGCAGGGGGATGTCCGGGCGGGTGGTGGCGTGGGTGGCCGGCGACAGGTCGTCGGTGTTCGTCTCCCCCTCCACCTTGAACACCGTCACGGTGATCTCCGCCGGCAGCTCGGGCTTGGCGGTGAACCACTCGGCGGCGGCCCAGCTGTCAATCACCCGCTGGGCGTACGGGTTGCTGGCCGCCAGCTCCAGCACATCGTTGTAGGCGTCGTACACCAGCAGGGTGCGGCTCAGCCCAGTGGCGGCGGCGGCGGCGATGGCTGGATCGGCGCTGGAGAGCAGCCCGATCAGGGCGCCCACGTTGTACCCGCCGATCATCGTGGCCAGCAGCTCCACGGCCTCCACCGGGCTCACCAGGGGGCTGGTGGCGCTGCCCTGGGCCACGCCGGCGAGCCAGCCTGCCTTCACATAGGCCGCCTCATCCACGCCGGGGGGAATGCGCTCACTGAGCAGATGCAGCAGGAAGGGCTCCTCGCTGGCGGGCGGAGCCTGGAGCAGCTCGGTGAGGGCCTGGGTCTGCTCAGCTGTGAGCGGTAGGGCGGGCACCCCCAGGGCTTCGCGCTCGGCCGCGGCGGCGCGGTAGCTGGAGAGAAAGCTGGCTGCAGACATGCCCGATCGCATCAATCTGCTTCCCATTCTTCTTGGCGACCGGCCCAGCATTTGGTCGCCATCGCTGCTGACTAGGGTGGAACCCTTCCGCATAGCGCCGTTCTGGCGGCCTCAGGCCCATGCCCACCACCACTTCCGATTTGCATGTGGTGGAGACCCGGCCGCTGGTGTCCCCGGCCCTGTTGCACCGCGAACTGCCGATCACGGAGCGCTCCGCGCAGACGGTGCAGCAGGCCCGGGAGCGGATTCAGGCGATCCTGCACGGCCGTGATTCCCGCCTGCTGGTGATTGTGGGGCCCTGCTCGGTGCACGACGTGGCGGCGGCCCAGGAGTACGCCACGGCGATTGCCGCGGCCCACGAGCGCTACAAGGATGCGCTTGAGATTGTGATGCGGGTGTACTTCGAGAAGCCCCGCACCACCGTGGGCTGGAAGGGCCTGATCAACGACCCCCACCTCGACGGCAGCTACGACATCAACAGCGGTTTGCGGGTGGCCCGCGGCCTGCTGCTCCACTTGGCCGAGATGGGCCTGCCCGCGGCCACCGAATTGCTCGATCCGGTGGTGCCCCAGTACATCGCCGACCTGATCAGCTGGACGGCCATCGGCGCCCGCACCACCGAGAGCCAGACCCACCGGGAGATGGCTTCCGGCCTGTCGATGCCGATCGGCTTCAAGAACGGCACCGATGGCAGTGCCATCACCGCCATCAATGCGATGGAGGCGGCGGCCCGCCCCCACCATTTCCTCGGCATCAACGGCGAAGGCCATGCGGCCATCGTCACCACCACCGGCAACCCCGACGGCCACCTCGTGTTGCGCGGCGGGAAGCGCGGCACCAACTACCACGCCGAGGCGGTGCAGGAGGCCGCGGCCGAGCTGGCCAAGGCGGGCCTGCCCCCCCGGCTGATGGTGGATTGCAGCCACGGCAACTCCAACAAGGACTACCGCCGCCAGGGCGAGGTGGCTGCCCAGGTGGCCGAGCAGTTGCGCGCCGGCTCCACCCACGTGATGGGCGTGATGCTGGAGAGCCATCTGGTGGCGGGCAGTCAGAAGATCCCCAACGATCTGGCCCAGCTGGATGTGGCGGCCCTCACCTACGGCCAGAGCATCACCGATGCCTGCATCGATCTGGCCACCACCACCGAGGTGCTCGACACCCTGGCTCGGGCGGTGCGGGACTCCCAGGCTGGCCGCTCCCTGGTAACGGCCTGAGTGGTCCCGGGCGGAAGCACCGAGCGTCTGTGATCAGCTGAGGTGCTCCCAGAGCCAACCGGCGGCC
>JBIIQK010000275.1:0-2692 GCA_044342135.1 Cyanobium sp. | reverse complement strand
CTTCGGCGCGATCATCACCACGTCCACGTCGGCGGGGGGCTTGATGAGCTCGAAGCGGATGTTGAAGCCGTGGGCGAAGCTCAGCACCTTGCCGGCGCTCAGGTGGGGCGCGATTTCCTTGTCGTAGACAGCCTTTTGGAACTCATCGGGCAGCAGCACCATGATCCAGTCGGCCTTGGCGCAGGCATCGGCCACGCTCAGCACCTCCAGGCCGTCAGCTTTGGCCTTCTCGGCGGAGCGGCTGCCCTCGTAGAGGCCCACCACCACGTTGACGCCGCTGTCCTTGAGGTTCAGGGCGTGGGCATGGCCCTGGCTGCCGTAGCCGATGATGGCCACCGTCTTGCCGTCCAGCAGCGAGAGATCGGCGTCGGTGTCGTAGTAAAGCTTGGCCATCGAGGCGTCGGGTCTAGGCAGGGCAAGAACCGAGCTTACGCAAGTGCCTGCCCCGCAATGCATCGGACTGACAGGACCGGCGGCCAGCCCTAGGGTCTGAAGCCAGACCTACGAGCCATGGGCGACCACCCATCCCCCACTTCAGCACCGGCCACGGCCCTGTTCGATCTCCACATGCAGGCCGAGCTCAACGCCGATCTCAACGCCACCATGGCCACGATGGCGGACGATCCCCATCTGATCAACCTGGCTTCCGGCACCGGCGGCGTGGGGGCTGAAGAGGTACGCGACTTCTATGCCACCAAGCTGATCGGTCAGTTTTTCCCACCCGACGTTGAATTCGTCCCGGTCTCGCGCACGGTGGATAGCGAGCGGCTGGTGGATGAGCTGGTCATCCGCTTCACCCACACCCAGGCGATCGGACATCTGCTGCCGGGAGTGGCTCCGACCGGCCGGCGGGTGGAGATGGCCTTGGTGGTGATCGTGGGGGTGAGCGGCGGCAAGGTGGCCTACGAGCACATCTACTGGGACCAGGCGGGGCTGCTGGTTCAGTTGGGCCTGTTGGATCCGGCCGGGCTGCCGATCGGGATCGATACCGCTTCGCGTTTGTTGGCCGCCACCGGCAAGGGCTAAACGTGCAGCGCTGATCGGGCTACGCCAGGAGCTGGATCAGGCTTCGCTGGGATGGGCGATCACCCGGTCGATCAGGCCGTAGTCCTTGGCCTCGGCGGCACTGAGGAAGTAGTCGCGGTCGGTGTCCTTCTCGATCTTCTCGAAGGTCTGGCCGGTCATGTCAGCCATCGAGTGGTTGAGCATGTCCTTGATGCGCAGGATCTCCTTCGCCTCGATCTCGATGTCGCTGGCCTGGCGCTGGCTGGTGCCGCCCAGGGGCTGGTGGATCATGATGCGGCTGTGGGGCAGGGCCAGCCGTTTGCCCTTGGTGCCAGCGCCTAGCAGGAAGGCTCCCATCGAGGCGGCCAGGCCCACGCAGATGGTCACCACGTCACTTTTGACGTACTGCATGGTGTCGTAGATCGCCAGGCCGGCGGTCACCGAACCCCCCGGGGAGTTGATGTACAGGTAGATGGGCTTGGAGTTGTCCTCCGAATCCAGATAGAGCATCTGGGCCACCAGGGCATTGGCCACCGCATCGTTCACCTCGGAGCCGAGGAACAGGATCCGCTCCACGCCCAGCCGGGTGTAGATGTCAACCCAGCGCTCGTACTGGCTGCCGGGGAGGCGGTAGGGAACGCTGGGGGTGCCGATGGGCATGGGTCTGGTTGGGGTGGTCGGTGGAACGCGGAATAACTGAGGAAGCGGGCTGCCAGGCGGGGTGGGCTGCCAGGCGGTGGCTCAGCCCAGGCCGGCCGCTGACGGAGGCGGGGCAGGCAGGTCTTTCTGACTGGTGAGCACCCGGTCGATCAGGCCGTACTCCTTGGCCTCCTCGGCGGTGAAGTAGGTCATCCGGTCGGAGTCGCGGGAGAGCTGTTCCACCGTCTTGCCGGTATTGACCGACAGCATCTCCATCAGGGTGCGCTTGTTGTGCAACACCTCCTGGGCCCGGATCTGGATGTCGGTGGCTTGGCCGCGGGCGCCGCTGCGGGGCTGGTGCAGCACGATCGAAGCGTGGGGCAGGGCCGCCCGGTGGCCCTTGGTGCCAGCGCTGAGAATCATCGCCGCGGTGCCCATCGCCTGGCCGATGCAGATCGTGTGCACGGGTGGCTTGACGTAGCTGATCGTGTCGGCGATGGCGAAGGCCTCGGTCTCGAAGCCCACCGCATCCCCGGAATACCAGCTGGTGCCGGTGGAGTTGATGTAGAAGAAAATGGGCTTATCCGGATTGTCAAACTCCAGATAGAGCAGCTGGGCAATGATCAGCTCGGTCACGTCAATGCCCATCTGGCGCTTGGCGTCGTCGTCGCTGAACAGGGGCAGGCCCAGATAGACGATCCGCTCCTTCAGCAGCAGGCTCGGCAGATCGGGCGGCGGCGTGCGCATGACCGCGGAATCGCCGTAGTAGGGGGCTGACACCGACATCCGCGGTTGTTGGGAGGCACGTTTGCGGAGCCTAGCGGGGGCCGCCGGCCTGCGGATTCGCCGAGCCTGGATTGGAAGGGCCTGGTTTGGACCGGTTCCGCTCGCTCCGGCTCTTGCGCTTGGCGGCTTCGGCGCCCTCGCCGGCCCCGTTCTCGGCGGCCGGGCCATCGCTGCGGGCGAACACGATCCGACCGGTGGGGTTCTGCAGGGCTCCGGTGATCACCACCGGCAGGCGCTCGCCGATGCGGCCCCGGGCTCCTTC
>JBIIQK010000274.1:0-2697 GCA_044342135.1 Cyanobium sp. | reverse complement strand
GCCCCATCTGGCGCACGATCTGGTGCATCTCCTCGGTGGGTTCGCCCACGCTCACCCCCCCCACGGCGATGCCCGGCAGGCCCATGGAGGCCACCACCTGGGCGGATTCCTGGCGCAGGTGGGGGAAGCAGCCGCCCTGCACGATGCCGAACAGGGCCTGGTCGGGCTTGGTGTGGCTGGCGATGCAGCGCTCCAGCCAGCTGTGGGTGCGGCGGCAGGCGGCGGCCACATCCGCCTCGCTGGCGGGATAGGGGGGGCACTGGTCGAAGGCCATGGCCACATCGGCCCCCAGCGCCATCTGGATCGCCATGGCCCGCTCTGGTGTGAGCTCGATGCGGGCTCCGTCCCTGGGCGAGCGGAACACCACGCCGTGGTCGTTGATCGTGTTGATGTCCCCCAGGCTGAACACCTGGAAGCCACCGGAATCGGTGAGCATCGGGCCGCTCCAGCCCATGAAGCGGTGCAATCCGCCGCCATCCGCCACGATCTGCTCCCCCGGCTGCAGATGCAGGTGGTAGGTGTTGGAGAGCACCATCTGGGCGCCCGTTTCGGCCAGCTGGCTGGTGGTGATTCCCTTCACGGTGGCCAGGGTGCCCACTGGCATGAAGCGGGGGGTGGTGACCACGCCATGGGGGGTGTGGAAGCAGCCGCAGCGGGCCCGGGTGCGCGGGCACTGGGCCGTGATGGAGAAGGAGAAGGGGGGTGGGAAGCTGATTGCGCCGAACAGGTGCTGTTCTGACGCTAGGTGTCGCTTGTCGAAGCCTTTGCCCGCGCTGACTCCCGGCTGGCTCGCCGATCTGGCCGGGGCCTGGGTGTTCTATTCCGTCTTGCCCGCCTGGCCGGGGGTGAGGCCGCGCTTTGAGCGGATCGCCCGCTTCGGACCCCTGATCGGCCTGGTGCTGGGGGGGCTGCAGGCGCTCTTCTGGTGGCTGACGGCCGGCTGGCTGCCCCTCGGCGCCCAGGTGGCCCTGGTGCTCGCCCTTGGCCTGGTGCTCACGGGGGGCTTGCATGTGGATGGGGCCATGGATACGGCCGATGGCCTCGGTGCCGGTCCCCGGGCCCTGGAGGCGATGGCCGACAGCCGCGTGGGGGCCTCCGGGGTGCAGGCCCTGGCGCTGCTGCTGTTGCTGCGGGTGGCGGCGCTGGTCTGCCTGGCCACGGCAGCGCCGTTGGCCCTGCTCTGGGCGGCTTTCTGGGGCCGGGTCGCCCCCCTGCTGGCGATGCAGTGGTTTCCCTATTTGCGCGACCAGGGCAGTGCCGCGTTCCACCGGCAGCACTGGCGGGGATTGCTGCGGGAGTTGGCACCGGCGTTGCTGGCCCTGCTGCTGGCCCTGGCCGGCTGGGCCTGGGCCGGCTGGCCCCTGCCGGATGGACTTGGCATCCTGCCGGCGCTGCTGGTGCCCCTGTGGTTTGGGCGCCGGCTGGGCGGCCACAGCGGCGATAGCTACGGCGCTTGCGTGGAGTGGGTGGAGACCCTGGCCCTGCTGCTCAGTGGCCTGGGGCTGCGGCTGGCAGCTTGAGGCAGAAGGCATTGCCATGGCCAGGCAGCTCTGGAGCGATGGCGGCTGGTGGAAGCACCAGGGTCAGTTCGCCGCCGAGGTTGCGGGCCAGGTCCCGGGCCAGGGCCAGCCCCAGGCCTGTGCCCGTTCGGGCCTGGCCGGCGCGGCCCCGGAAGCCCCGTTCGAAAATGGCCCCCCGCTCCTCGGTGGCAATCGGCTCACCGGCGTCCCAGACCGTCAGTTGCCAGGGGCCTCCATCGGGGGCCTGGCAGTGGAGCCCGATGGCCGACCCAGCGGGGCTGTAGCGGAACGCATTTTCCAGCAGGTTGGCCAGGATTTCGGCCACCGCTCCGCTGTCGCCCCGCCAGCTGGGCATGCGCTCCGGTGGGTGCCAGGGGCGCCCCTGCAGGGCTGCCGTGGCAGCAGCCCGTTGCAACAGGGGCTCCAGCCAGGCCTGCAGGGGCTCTCCCTCGGGTCCGATCAGCACGGGGGGCAGCAGCAGGGGCTGGCTGGCATCCCCCGCGACCGCCGGAGTGTCGCGCTGGCCCAGCTGGGAGAGGGCATCCACGTAGCGGTTGAGCTGGCGCTCCTCCGCCAGTAAGCCCTCCACCAGGGGCCGGTTCTGGCTGTCCTGGTCGAGGCGCCGCAACAGCAACTGGCCAAAGGTGCGCAAGGCGGCCAGGGGGTTGCGCAGCTGGTGCAGCAGCAGGTCGAGTTCGGCGTTTTGCTCCTTCAGCGTGCGTTGCAGCCGCTGTTGTTCCAGATCGAGGCAGAGGGCCTCCGTGAGGCAAAGGGCGACCGCCTGCAACCGCTGACCGAGGGTTTCAGGCCAGGGCACCACAGTGGTTTCCACCTGAATGGCCCCCAGCAACACGTTCTGGTGCCGCAGCGGCAGCCAGCGCCGTTCCTCGGAGGGCACCCGCAGGGGGCTGCTGGCCTCCACCGGTGGGAGGGCCCGGCCATCGCTGGGCCACTGGCCGATCGGTACCAGGCTGGGGGCGCTGCCGTTGCCTGGCTGGGTCACGTACACCACCAATGACCGCAGATCAGCCCGGTCGGCGAACTGGGCCAGCTGGAAGCGGAGCAGGGCTGAAAAGCGGTTGGAGACTTGCATCTGGGGCGTTCAACCGCCGGCCTGCCGCAGAAATTTTCGAACGGGTGTGTGAAAACCGGGAAAAAGTCTTAAGATCCTTGGTAT
>JBIIQK010000040.1:0-9569 GCA_044342135.1 Cyanobium sp. | reverse complement strand
GCTCTACCTGGTGGGCATGGTGTTGATCAGTGGCGGGCTGGGCCTGGTGCGGGTGGCTCCCTCCGAGTGGGGCGGGCTGCTGCTCACCCTGCTGATGGCCAGCTTTGCGATCCTGCTCTGCTTCCCGTTGGGGGTGCTGCTGGCCCTGGGGCGCCGCAGCAGCCTGCCGCTGCTGCGCTGGGGTTCGGTGCTCTACATCGAATTTGTGCGCGGCGCGCCGCTGATCACCCTGCTGTTCCTTGGCCAGAACATCCTGGGCTTTCTGTTGCCCGGCGGATTGGCCCCCGATCGGGTCTGGCGGGCCGCCTGGGTGCTCACCTTCTTTGCGGCTGCCTATGTGGCGGAGGCGGTGCGCTCGGGTTTGGCCGCCATCCCCCCTGGCCAGCTGGAGGCGGCCCGCTCCCTGGGCTTGCCTATGCCCCAGGCCCTGATCCATGTGGTGCTGCCCCAGGCCCTCCGGGTGGCCCTGCCCGCCACCGTGGGTCAGTTCATCTCCCTGCTGCAGGACACCACCTTGCTGTCATTGATCGGCCTGCTGGATCTGCTGGGCACGGCCCGCACCGTGATGGCCAATCCGGCTTTTCTGGGCCGAAATGCCGAGGTGTATCTCGTGCTGGCGGTGCTCTTCTGGTGCTGCTGCGCCGCCCTCGGCCTGGGCAGCCGTGCCCTGGAAACCCGGCTCAACCCCCATTCCCTCTCCCCATCCCAGCCATGACCAGCTCCAGCGCGGTGATGATCGAGGCCCGCGGCGTCGAGAAGTGGTACCCCAACGGCTTTCACGCCCTGCGGGGGGTGGACCTCACCGTGGAGCAGGGGGAGGTGGTGGTGATCATGGGGCCCTCGGGCTCGGGCAAGAGCACCTTCCTGCGCACCTTCAATGCCCTGGAGGATTTTCAGAAGGGTGCGATCACCGTCGACGGCATCACCCTCAGCGACGATCTACGCCATATCGACGCCATCCGCCGCGAGGTGGGGATGGTGTTTCAGCAGTTCAACCTCTTCCCGCACCTCACGGTGCTGGAGAACCTCACCCTGGCCCCGGTGCTGGTGCGCAAGCAGCCCAAGGGTGAGGTGCAGCGCCGGGCCCTGGAGCTGCTGGAGCGGGTGGGGATTGGCGAGCAGGCCCACAAATATCCCGGCCAGCTCTCCGGCGGCCAGCAGCAGCGGGTGGCGATTGCCCGCTCCCTGTGCATGGAGCCGCGGATCATGCTGTTCGATGAGCCCACCAGCGCCCTCGATCCGGAGATGGTGCAGGAGGTGCTGGAGGTGATGCAGGGTCTGGCCCGCTCCGGCATGACCATGGTGGTGGTGACCCATGAGGTGCGCTTCGCCCGACAGGTGGCCCACCGGGTGGTGCTGATGGATGCCGGGGTGGTGGTGGAGATCGCGCCGCCGGAGCAGTTCTTCACCAACCCCCAGCACGAGCGCAGCCGCCAGTTCCTCAGCCAGATCAGCTGAGCAGCTCCATCGGTCGACAGCTCAGATCGGACAGATTTGAAGTCCCCCTTCCATAATCAGCAGGCACGATTTCCGTTGCCCAAGTTCCCTTGTCGAAACCGACGCCTCAGGCCTGGCACGCTCTCTCCGGCCCGTCCTGCCTGCAGCAGCTTCAGACCGGCGATGAGGGCCTGAGCACGGCTGATGTCAGTCGGCGTCTCGCTGACGTTGGCCCCAACCGCCTGGAACTAGCCGCCGGCCGCAGCAACTGGCAGATCCTCTGGGATCAGTTCAGCAATGTGATGCTGATCATGCTGCTGGCCGTGGCCGCCGTTTCCGCCGGCGTGGCCTATGTGGAACAGAAGTTTCCCAAAGATGCGATCGCCATTGTGTTGATCGTGGGCCTCAACGGCCTGTTGGGGTATCTGCAGGAAAGCCGGGCCCAGAAAGCCCTGATGGCGCTGCGCGAGTTGGCCCAGCCCCTGGTTCAGATCCGCCGCGATGGGCAGTGGCAACGGCTGCCTAGCGAGGAGCTGGTGCCTGGCGATCTGATCCGGCTCGAGGCCGGTGATCGGGTGCCCGCCGATGCCCGCCTGCTGGAAACCGCCGACCTGGGCGTGCGGGAGGCAGCTCTCACCGGTGAGTCGGAGGCCGTCTTCAAGCGGGCGGAGCTCCTGCTCGACGAAGCCGCTCCCGTGCTGGAGCGCCAGAACTGCCTCTTTCAGGGCACCGAGGTGGTGCGGGGCCGTGGCGTGGCGGTGGTGACGGCCACGGGCATGGCCACCGAACTGGGTCAGATCGCCACCTTGATCAACAACGCCGGAGGGGAGAGCACGCCGCTGCAGGAGCGGTTGGATGGCCTGGCCAAGGTGCTGGTAGGCAGCTCCCTGGTGCTCGTGGCCTTGGTGGTCGGCCTCGGTTTGCTGTTGGGTCAGGACCCGCTCAACCTTCTCGAGATTTCGCTCTCGATGGCAGTGGCGATCGTGCCGGAGGGCCTGCCCGCCGTGATCACCGTGACCCTGGCCATTGGCACCCAGCGGATGGTGCGCAAGGCCGCTCTGATTCGCCGGTTGCCGGCGGTGGAGGCCCTGGGTTCGGTCACCGTGATCTGTTCCGACAAGACCGGCACCCTCACCCAGAACCGCCAGGTGGTGCAGGAGCTGCGCATCGGCACCCAGGCGGTGGCCGTCAGTGGCTTGGGCTACGACCCCACCGGTGAGTTCGCCTCGTCCGCATTGGCGGCGCCTGCCGGCGCCTCAGACGGGGCCCACCCCGGCCTCCAGACCCTGCTGCTGCAGGCCGGTGTGCTCTGCAGCGATGCCGAGTTGCGCCAGGACAAGGACGGGGTCTGGGATGTTCTCGGCGACCCCACAGAAGGAGCTCTGGCAGTGGTGGCCGGCAAGGCCGGCTTCGATGACTTTGCGCTTCGCCAGCGCTTTAGCCGCAAGGCGGAGATTCCCTTCAGCTCCGAACGCCAGTTGATGGCGGTCTGGGTGGCTGATCCCGACGGCAGCCTCCAGGCACCCCTGGGCCCAGTGGCCCAGGGCTCCAGCCAGTTGATGATCAGCAAGGGTGCTCCTGAGGTGATCATCGCCAGCTGCAACCGCTGGCTCGATGGCTCCGGGGTGGTGCCCCTCACGGTGGATCAGCGTCAGTGGTGGTCAGATCAGGCGCGGGATCTGGCGGCCTCCGGGCTGCGGGTGCTGGCCTTCGCCTGTGCTCCCCACCATCAGAGCCCCGATCAGCCCCTGACCGATTTGGTTCTGTTGGGCTTGATGGCCCAGCTGGATCCGGCCCGGCCTGAGGTCACCCAGGCCGTGGCTGTTTGCCGTGGGGCCGGAATCCGCCCCGTGATGATCACCGGGGACCACCCCCTCACCGCCAAGGCCATCGGTGCCGGCATCGGCCTCACCACCCTGGATGGTGAGGTGGTGCTCGGCCGGGAGCTGGAAGCCTGCAGTGACGAAGAGCTGCGGGCGGTCGTCGCCCGTTGCAGCGTCTATGCCCGGGTTCCGCCTGAGCAGAAGCTGCGGATTGTCAAAGCCCTCCAGGCCAACGGCCAGGTGGTGGCCATGACCGGTGACGGAGTCAACGACGCCCCCGCCCTCAAGCAGGCCCATATCGGTGTGGCCATGGGCATCACCGGCACGGAGGTGAGCAAGGAGGCCTCCGACATGGTGCTCCTCGATGACAATTTCGCCACCATCGTCAGTGCGGTCGAAGAGGGCCGTTTGGTGTACGCCAACATCCGGCGCTTTGTGAAATACATCCTCGGCAGCAACGTCGGCGAATTGATCACGATTGCGGCTGCTCCCTTGGTGGGCCTGTTTGGCGTGCCGCTGACCCCCCTCCAGATCCTCTGGATGAATCTGGTCACCGACGGTGTGCCGGCCCTCGCCCTGGCGCTTGAGCCGGCGGAGGCGGGCCTGATGGATCGGGAACCGGCCCGGCCCGGGGAATCGATCTTCGCCCGGGGCATCGGCCGCTACATCCTGCGGGTGGGGGTGGTGTTCGCCCTGATCGTGATTGCCGTGATGGTCTGGAGCTACCGCACCGAGGGGGCCGACGGACCCTGGAAGACCATCGTGTTCACCACCCTGTGCCTGTCCCAGATGGGACACGCACTCTCAGCCCGCAGCGATCGGCCCCTGATCCAGGTGAACCCCTTCAGCAACCCCTGGCTGCTCTGGGCGGTGGTGCTCACCAGCGGTCTGCAGCTGCTGCTGCTCTACGTGCCCTGGCTGGCCAAGTTCTTTGGAACCGTGCCGCTGTCGGCCTCGGATCTCGGCGTGTGTGTGGGCGTCAGCCTGATCTTCTTCGTTTATCTGGAGGCCGAAAAGGTGCTGCGTCTGTGGTGGCGCCGTCGCACGTCCGATACCACCACTGGCTGATCAGAGCCCGAATTGCCGGCACACCAGCAGGGGCACCAGCAGGGTCATCACCACCGTGAGGGGCAGGCCGTAGCGGGCCACATCGAGGAAGCGGTAGCGGCCCGGGCCGAACACCATCAGGTTGGTCTGGTAGCCGACCGGGCTCAGAAAACTCTGACTGGCGCCGAACAGCACGGTGAAAATCATCGCCATCGGGGCCACGCCCAGGCCGATGGCCAGCTTGGCCACGATCGGAATCACCATGGCCACGGTGGCGGCATTGCTCATCACTTCCGTGAGCAGGGTGGTGAACAGAAAAACCGCCGCCAGGGCCCAGTAGATCGGCCAATCGTGCAGCCCACTCAACAGGCCCTTGGCCATGGCTTCGGCCAGGCCCGTTTTCTCCAGCGCCACACTGAAACTGCCCAGGGAGCCGAGTAGCAGGATCACGTCGAGCCGAATCGAGCGCTGCAGTTCGCCGCTGCGCAGGCACCCGGTGGCCACCATGGCCACGGTGGCGAGCAGCACCGAGGCCACCAGCGGAATCAACCCCAACCCCGGCAACAGGATCGCCAGGACAGCGATCGCCAGAGCCAGCCGCTTGCGACTCACGGTGGGCAAGTCATCTTCCAGCTGTTCCAGCACCACCAGGTCGTTGTTGGCCTGCAGGCCACGGATCGCGTCCTTGGGTCCCTGGATCAGCAGCACATCTCCCTCCCGCAGCATCGCCTTGCCCAGGCGCTCCCGCAGCACCGCGTTGCCGCGGCGCAGGGCCAGCACCGTGGCGTTGTAGCGCTGGCGGAAGCGCAGGTCGCGCAGGCATCCCCCGGCCAGGCTGGAACCGGAGGGCAGCAGCACCTCCACCATGCGCTGGCTGCCCGCCACCGTGTCGGCGTTGTCCGCGGACCCTTCCGGGGTGGGGGCCAGCACGATGGTGTGCTCCTGCTGCAGCCGCAGCAGATCGGCCCGGGTGCAGCGCAGCAGCAGGCGGTCGCCTTCCCGCAGGGGCCGGTCGGCCAGCGGTGGGGTGAAGCGTTCCTGGCCCCGGTGCAGCTCCAGCACGTCCACGTCAAAGCGGCGCTGCAGGCGGCTGTTGTGTAGCGACTGGCCCACGAGCTCCGATCCGGCGGGGATCATCACCTCGGTGAGGTAGCCGCTGGCTGAGAGGTTGGACACCAGGTCGTCGTCATTGCTGCCGCGGTCGGGCAGGAAGCGATCTGAGAGCAGGGCCATCACCAGGCTGCCCACCAGCCACACGCCGATGCCGATGCCGGTGAAACTGAACAGTCCGAAGGCGCCATATCCGAGTTTTTCGCTCACTTCGCTGGCCAGCAGGTTCACCGAACTGCCCAGCAGGGTCATGGTGCCCCCCAGCACGGTGGCAAATGACAGGGGCAGCAGCACCTTGGAGGGGGCGATGCGGCGCCGTTGGCACCAGCCCTCCACCACCGGCAGCAGGGAGGCCACGATCGGGGTGTTGGGCACAAAGGCCGAGACCGGTCCCACCACGGCGGACAACAGCACGATCATGCGCTTGGGGGAGCGCACCGCATCCGAGCCGATCAGCCCCCGCAGCCGATCCAGGGCCCCGGAACGGAACAGGCCAGCGGAGAGGGCAAACAGGGCCATCACCGTGAGGAGCGCGGGGCTGCCGAAACCGGCGAGCGCTTCACCGGGCTTCAGCACCCCGGTGGCCATCAGCAGGCCCACCGCCAGCAGGCCGGTGACCTCCGGGGCGATCACGCCCCACACAAACAGCACAACTGAGAGGACCAGCACGGCCAGGGTGATCAGGGCACCGGGCTGGAGGGAGGCCTGCAGGAGCGCGTTCACAGCAGAACGGGTCGGGTCGAAACCAGATTGTACGGTTTCGTGGTCGGAGATTCGTCCTTTTTCTGGTGTTGTGGGGTCGGGCGCTTTCGGGCGGGGGTCTTGGTCGGTCGTTCAGGCACTCACCTGGGTCATCTGGTGCAGGCCTTCGAGCCCCTGCCAGCCCAAATAGACCCCCAGCACCAGGGCGAACACCCCCACCAGCCACTCGGCCCGGTGCACCAGCCAGTCGTTGAGGGTCGTGAGCGGGGCCCGCAGCCGCTGTTCGCCTCCGAACAGCCACAGCAGCGGCGGCACCAGCAGCAGGGAGGTGGTGATGGCTACAAACACCCCGCCCACTTCCAGGTCGCCGCGCAGGCTGGTGTGATTGGTGAGCAGCATGCCGCCCTCCTTCACGTAAAACACCAGGTTTTCCGGGCTCACCAGGGCACAGCCGGCCCCCAGGGCCAGCAGCGGGCCGGCCCCCAGCTCAGGCAGCTTGGCGATCAGCTGCATCGCCCAGTTCTCTTCGCCGAGGGTCACCGCTGGGGTGAGCTGGAACAGGCCCAATCCCACCAGCGCGCCGGCGCCGATCAGATCCATCAGGATCTGGCCGCGGCTGCCCAGGTGCATCGCCCAGCTCAGCCGACCCCCCACCGCCACCACGAGCCCCAGGGCTCCGCCGTTGGCCAGCATCCAACCCGCCAGGAAGGTGCAGCAGCGGCGCAGGGGCTGGGTTCCCAGCAGCAGCACGGCGACCAGGGCGATGTTGATCGGACTGAAGGAGATCCCTAGACCCAGGGCAACGGTCTGGGTGAGCCAGTGGAAAGGAAGCATGGATCGCCGCGATCGCCTGCAGGCTGTCAGAAATCCAGCCCCAGCGTGGCGGCCCGCCCGAAGGGGGCTCGCTTCAGCTGCCGGGCAGTTGGGCCAGGGCTTCGCTGGCGCCCATCACCACCAGCAGTTCGCCGGCCTCCAGCACGTGGGAGGCCGGGGGGTTCACGGTGAGCTGGTTGTCGGGGCCGGCGGCCAGCACGCTCACGTTGTAGTTCTTGCGCAGGTTGATGTCCCGCAGGGACTGGCCGATGAAGGCCGCCGGCACCCGGATCTCCTCAATGCTGTTGCGGTCGTCGAGGCGCAGCCGCTCCAGCAGGTTGGGCCGCACCAGCTCCATGCCCAGCCGGTGGCCCTGCATCTTCGAGGGAAACACCACCCGATCGGCCCCCACCCGCTGCAGCATCTTCATGTGCAGATCGCTGGTGGCCCGGGCGATCACCTGCTTCACCTGGCTGCCGGGGCTGTCCTTGACGATCAGGGTGGCGGTCACGCTGGCCTCGATCGGCTCACTCATCGCCACCACCACCGTGGTCATGTCGAGCACGCCGGCAGCCCGCAGGGCCTCTTCGTCGGTGCAGTCCACCACCCGGGCCTCGATGGCGGGGTCGATCTGGCGCAGCTCATCAATCGCCCGCTGGCTGGCATCGATCGCCAGCACCTCAGCCCCGGCCTTGACCAGCTCACTGCACACAGCCGATCCGAAGCGCCCCACGCCGATCACGGCGAAGCCGCCCTTGATGGCCCCTTCGGAGGGGTTCCAATGCCACCAGTTGGTCATGGGTTTGGATGTCAGATGTAGAGCTCTTCGCGCGGGTAGCCCACGCGGGGTTGGGGCCGGCTGCCGTAGAGGGCCGAAAGCAGCAGCAGGATGCCCAGTCTGCCCACGAACATGCCCACCATCAGGACCAGCTGTCCCCAGCGGTTGAGCTGGGCCGTCACCCCTAGGTCGAGCCCCACGGTGCCGAAGGCGGACATGCAGGTGAACAGCTTCTCGAGAAAGTTGAAGCTGGTGCGCGTGGGTTCCCCGGCGGTGGTGGGGCCGATGCCTAGCAGCAGGGCCATCAGGATCACGAACAGCGCCGAGGCCAGGGTGACCCCCACGGCCCGCAGCACCACCGTGTCGGGGATCTGGCGGCGATGGATCACCACTTCTTCGCGTCCCTGCAGAGTGGAGCGGGTGGCCCCCATCAAGGTGGCGAAGGTGGTGGTTTTGATGCCGCCACCGGTGCCGCCCGGGCTGGCACCGATGAACATCAGCACGATCAGCAGCAGCAGGCCCGCATCGGAGAAGGTCTGAATCGAGAGCGGCACGGTGTTGAAGCCGGCCGTGCGCGCCGTGATCGATTGGAACAGGGTCACTTGGATCCGTTGCCACCAGGCCAGGTTCTCCATCACGCCACCGACGGCAAACTGCTCGGTGACCAGCAGCCCCAGGGCCCCGAAGCCGATCAGCAGGGCGGTGCTGCGCAGCACCAGGCGGGTGTGCAGGCTGAGCCGGCGCAAGTGCTGAAGCCGCTTGCGGTTGCTCCACAGGTCGTTGATCACCCGCCAGCCAATGCCGCCCACCACGATCATGGTGGCGATCACCCCGTTCACCACCGGGTTGTCGCGGTAGCGGATCAGGTTGTCGCTCCAGAGGCCGAAGCCGGCGTTGTTGTAGGCGCTGATGCAGTGAAACAGGGAGGCCCAGAGGCGCTCCAGGGGATTGCCGATGTCGGTGAAGCCGAAGGCGTAGAGCACCACCGTGCCCAGCCCCATCACGCAGAAGCCCGTGATCAGGATGCTGTTGAAGGTGGGGCCGATGCCGCCCACCCCGAATTCATCCAGGGCCCGGCCCTTGTCGAGCCGGTGGCGCAGGCCGGAGCGGCCCTGCACAAACCCCTGCAGAAAGGTGGTGATCGCCATCAGCCCCAGCCCGCCGGTGATGATCAGCCCCGCCAGGGTCACCTGGCCAAAGCCGGTGAGATCGCGGCTGATGTCGATGATCGAGAGGCCGGTCACGGTGATCGCTGAGGTCACCGTGAACAGGGCCTCCCACAGCCCCACGTCGTCGGTGGAGCAGAGCGGGCTGGCCAGCACCACCGTGCCGACGGCGATCACCAGGGCGCCGGTGACCACGGTGAACTGCGGCACGGTGAGCTGTTGGCGCCACTTCTGGAGGTTGCTCCAGGGGGTGCGGGTGAGGCCGGGAAGCACGCGGATCGGGTGGCGGTGGGTTGGGGAGAAGCCTGTCCGTCCTTAGCCTAAGCACCCTCTTTCTCCGGGGATTTCCCCAACCCCTGCCTTGGAACCCGTGGTGTTCAACCAGGCGTGGATCGAGGGGCTGCCCGAGCTGATGGGGCAGGCGGTGGAGGCCAGCCCAGGGCTGGGGTATCTGGCGGTGGGCCTGGTGATGCTGCTGGAAAACCTCATTCCCCCGATCCCCTCCGAAGTGGTGATGCCCTTCGCCGGCTATCTGGTGGGGCAAGGCCGTCTCGACCTGGTGCCCACCGTGCTGGCCGGGCTGCTGGGCACCGTGCTGGGGGCCTGGTTCTGGTATGGGATCGGCCGACTCGTCCCCGAGCCCAGGCTGGCCCTGTGGGTGGAGGGGGAGGGCCGCTGGCTGGGAATCCGCGC
>JBIIQK010000039.1:0-9587 GCA_044342135.1 Cyanobium sp. | reverse complement strand
GGGCGTCGATCTGGCCAGCGTTGATGAATTCGCCACGGGCATCAGCCTGGGCAACAACCTTGGTGAAGGCGTCGAACATTGGGGGAGCTCCTGGTCTCGACGAAGAGTCGGGAGGATGGGTGGATAGGGTGCCACGTTGCCCGTGACCCAGTGGCAGCGCAACGCTGCGCCCAGGCTGTCGTCAACTTGACCTACCCATTGTTGGACCGGTTGCCGTCGGGCTGGGCTCCTCTTAATAAACGGTCACCGCTGCTGCGCTGACAACAAAAAGCCCTCGCCTGGACGGGCGAGGGCCGATGGATGGACCCATGGGGGTCGGCGAGATGTCACTCGGCTGCTTTGGCGGCCTTGGAGCTGGTTTTCTTGCGGGCAGCCGGCGCCGGAGCGGCATCGAGATCGCCGCCGCTGACGGATACGCCGGTGATCTTGCCGCCCATGCGCTGCACCATGCGCATGGTTTCGTTCATGCGGGTGTAGGGCACGTTCATGACCAGATCCGCTGTGCGGGAGTAGTCGTTGTTGGCCAGGCCGGTCACGGTGAATGTGACCTGGCGGCCACTGTTGAAGCTGGTGCCTCGGGTGCCTGCGGAAACCTTCATGGGGTGACGAACGATCGGAAGGATGGGTGTGGGGCTCAGTTCACCGGAGTGATGCTGGCGATCCGGCCGCCTTCGCGGTGGATCTGCTGCTGGTACTGCAGCAGCTTGTCGAAGGGGATGAAGCGCACCCGGTTGCTGCGCTTGTGCAGGCGGTAATTGTTGAATCCGGTGATCTCCACCCGGAAGGTGCGGCCCTCCTCAGAGCCACCCACGCCCTGGCGGGTGACGCCATCGGTGCTCACCTTGCGGAATACGGCGCCCTTGGCATTTGGGCTCACAACCGACATCGGCTGCTCGGCGTGCACCGCGGGATTGAGGCGGGATTGGGTTTTGAGGGCGTCACCGCGCACGGACGCACCGACGCCGCGGGCGAGCTGCAGCATGTAGGAGAACTGCAGGCCCTGCTGGCCGGCGTTGTAGTCCCAGCCGTGCAGGTAGGGCACCACTTCTTCCCCAAAGCGGTTCTGGTATTCGGCGCTGTCGAGGTAGGAATCGATCTCAGCGTCGTAGCCCTGCTCCTGCAGGATCGTGAAGTGGTGGAGCATCTCCGCCTTGTTCTGGGGAGCGCGACCCAGCAGGTGCTTGAAGTTGAGCTCAATGAAGCGGTAGGCGTTGCAGTTCTCGAAGAACTTCGCTTTGTAGAGCCCGCTCTTGGCCACCTGGCGCACGAATTCCCGCACGCTCAGGTAGCCGCGCCGGAACAGCGATTCGGGACCCTCAAGCCGCTCGCTGGCCATGACGTACTGGTTGCCCAGCACCTGCTTGTAGACCGCGCGGATCAGGGCCGCCTTGTCGTTTTCGGTGGCGTTCGTCCAGTTTTCCTTGTTGCGGTCGTTGGCAAAACGCTCGATGCCCAGGTAGGCAGCGTTGGCGAGTGTCATGGGCGTGCGGGCCAGGGGCGATTCAGGGCTGTGGCAGCAAGGGAGAAAACTCAACCAACCGCTGCAACCGGGATCCTATGGGCCTGTTTTGACAGGAACACAAGGCTTTCACAATCGTTACAAACCCGCCGCCGCCGCCCCCGCCTGCGGCCCACTGGCGCCTCGCCGCAGCGCCGATACCATCCGCCCAATCCACCGGCATAGGCCATGGCTGTTGAGCTGAAGGTCGCAGACTGCACCCAGCGGCTGGCTGACCAGCTGCAGACCCTCTCCGAGGTGGCTGAAACGCTCACCTTCCGCCTTCTGGAGCTCGAGGAGCGCCTCGCGGCCCAGGAGCTGAAAGTCCATTCCCTGCTGGAGGGCCCGGGGACTGGGTTCGGTGAGATGGCGGAGGACACCGAGCTGCGGCTGGGGGATACGGAAGACCGGCTCGCCCGCCTGGAGGGTCTGCTCAGCGGGCTGGAGAGCCCCGGCGCTGCCCGCCATCTCCGTCCGGTGGTCAGCTCGGCGGCTGCCACCGATCCCCAACCCCACCAGGACACCTTCCTCGACGACACCCTGACGGAGGAAGCGTTCCTCGATGAGGAGGAGCAACCGTTCCCTGAGGACCAGCCTTTCCTCGATGAGCTGAGTGCCTGAGGCTCAGCGGCTGAACAGCTCCGTCCAGCTTTCGGGAATCTCGTTGCTGTAATCGTCGGTGCGGGCAAATTCAAACGGCCCGGGCAGCGACCCCCACAGATGTTCGTGGGTCACCGGGTCATGCCCCCGGTCGATGGTTCGCATGCCATCGCTGTTGAGTTCCAGTCGGCTCACGAGGTAGGAAGTGGCGCCCTTGCGCTCCACCAGGCAGCGGCAGCCGGGTTCCACTTCGCCCACGAAACCATTGCCGTCTTCCTTCACCACATAGGCGCATCCCTCGAGAAGACGCAGGTCCGCTGGCTGGATCTGGCTGCGAAGTTCCGCATCGTCCACGGCGCCCCAGAAACGCTGGTCATTGACCAGGGCCTGGTTGTGAATGATCAGCTGGTCGCCCTGACGCTCAGCCCGCAGCACCCGGATCCGATAGGGCGCCGCCGGATTGATGGCATAGCTCTGCTCCAGCAGCAGGGAGCCCGGGGCCAACTGGGGCAGGGGGCGGAACTTCACCAGGATGTGGGCATAGAGCGGCGGGTTCTCAAAGGCCTGCACCTGGTTGCTGAAGCCACCGCTCAGCATCCGCACCAACCGCTCCAGGGAGCTTCCCATCCCGTCAGTCTTCATCGCGCCAGACGTCACCTGCGCGCCTGACGCTACCGGCTCGGGCCTGCCAGACCCAACAGCCGCAGCCTGAATCCAGCCACTTGCCGGGCCAGATCCGGCTCGTTCTGGAGAAAGGGATGGTCGGCGAGGCGCTCCAGCATCAGGTCGACCTTGGCCGCAGGATCCAGCCCGTGGTGCGGGTCGCGTTCTTCGTGCTGAGTCCAGGCTTCATCGAAGGCCTGGGCAAAGCTGTCGGCGTTGTTGAACAGCCGGTTGGAGGCTTCGGGTAGCTCGCGCATCGATTCGGGGTCGCGCCCGGGACCCCAAGGGTCAACCGGCATGGGCGAGTCCTAGCACTGGGGCTGAATCTTGCCGGACGCGATCAGGAGCCAAACAGGTTCTGCAGCAATTGCCGAAATTGGCGAATGTTGTCGCCCCGAAAGAAGGCCTGGATCTGGCTCTTCATTTCAGGGGGCTGGGCTGCCTCGCTTTGGGGTGCGCCTGTCGGCACAGGGTGTTCCATCGAAGTTGCGCTCACCTTAGGGATGCCCACCAGCGAAGGCAGAGCGCGTTTCCGGTGAGGATTGCAGCCTGTGGAGGGTGGATGACTGGTATCAACACCACCAGATCAAGCATGCCAGGACCCAGATTTGAACTGGGGACACGGCGATTTTCAATCGCCTGCTCTACCAACTGAGCTATCCCGGCCCGTCGCCTGAGCGACATGGCGATCTTAGATCACGGCCCTGCGGTGGGGTGCGGCCCAGGCAGGCCATTCCCACGACCCGCCAACCCTGTTCCCTCAGGGCCGTGGCCGCAGCACAGGCGGTGGCCCCCGTGGTGAGGATGTCGTCGATCAGCAGCACCGGCGGCCGCCTGTTTCCCCGGCGCTCCGGTGATGGCCCAGCGTGGAAAGCCCCGGCCTGATTGGCCCAGCGCAGGTCGCGGCCCAGGTGGTGCTGGCCCAGCACCGGTCGACTGCGCTGCAGCAGTTGGGCTGGGTGCCACCCGAGCTGCCAGGCCAGGGAGCGCGTTAGCAGTCCTGGCAGGGGGTTGGCCCGCTTTTTCCAGCTGGGAATGGGCACCAGCAGGGGTGGTCTGGTCCATGGTTCGGCCTGCAGGCCGGCGGCCAGGTTTTGGATCAAGGCTCCCACCAACGGCCCCTGGGGGGCTTTGCGCAGCTGGAGCAGCTGGCGCCGCAGCCGATCCTGGTAGAGGCCCGCTGCCCACCAGGGGATGGGGCTCAATCCGTGGATCCCTCCCGGGGCCAGTTCCGCCAGCAGCTCGGGGGCCAGGCGTGGGGGTGCGGCAAGCCAATGCAGGGGCAGCAGTTCCCGCAGGTTCTGGAGTAGGGGCGTTGTGCTGGTGCTGGAGGCAGCCATGACCGAGGGAAGGCGGCAAACGCTGCAGGGTTCCCACCCCACCCCTGCCCACGCACCTACTGGGGCAGGCTCCGCAGCATCGCCACCAGGGTGCGGTGGGCATCCTCGCTGTCGCTGAGGGGATGGTCGAAGGCCACGGCAACGGGCTGGCCATCCACGTCGAGCTCCATGACCTCGGCAGTCACCGCCACCATGCGCGCCGCAGTGGCCGCTGCGATCCCGCCGTAGTGACGGGCGTAGGCCAGCACCGCTTCGGCATGGTCGTCGTTCATGTGTTTGCAGATCCGATCACTCACGGCGGGGGTGAGGGGGTCGGCAGCCATGGCGCAGTGCAGCGGGGGGTCGCGGCGGATTCTGGCGTCAGCCGACTCCGAAGCGCTGCCAGAGCAGCAGGCCAAGACGGATCGCACTGAAGCCCACATAGCCGGCCAGCACCACGAAGAGCCCCATGGCGATCACGGAGCGCAGGCGTTCATTCATGGTTGGAGGAGGGAGGAAGCCGCCAGTCTGGCCATGCCGAGGGCGGCGGAACACCCGGGGCGATTCAGCACCGGAATCCCCAGAACCTGCTGCCGTAGCCGGCGCCATTGGGGATTTCGGGCCCCGCCCCCCAGGGTGATCACCCGCCGCAGGGGCGGCGCGCCGGCCTGGTGCAGCCGCTGCCAGCCCTCCCTCTCGATCGCCGTGAGCCCCTCGAGCAGGGCCTGCAGATAGCGCGCATCACTGATGGGCCTTGGCTCCAGCACCGGTTCGAGCTCTGGATCGTCCACCGGAAAGCGTTCCCCGCGCTCTGGCAGGGGGCGCAGGGTCAGGCCGCTGGGCTGGCTGGGATCGATCTGGCGGCTGAGGGCGGCGATCTCGCCGTCATTGAAGAAGCGTCGCAGGATGCCGGCTCCGGCATTGGAGGCGCCCCCCACCAGCCAGTCTCCGTTCACCCGGTGGCAGCTGATTCCTGCCCCTTCGATCGGCACCGGACTGAACTGCTTCAGCACCAGGGTGGTGCCCAGCACGGTGATGCCATCACCCCTGCCCGGCTCTGCGGCCAGCACGCCGGCATTGGCGTCGGTGCTGCCAGCCACCACCCGGGCGTCACTGGGCAGCCCCAGTTGGGTCGCTACCTCAGCCGCCAGGGTCCCCAGCACGCTCCCACTGGCGCACACCTCTGGCAGGGCCGGTTCCCAGGGCTGCTCGCCGATGGAGCCACTCCAGGCCTGGCGTTGCAGGTCCCAGCCCAGGCGCAGGTTGTTGCCCTCTTCCCCCCAGCGCCAGTCGCCCAGCAGCCAGCCCATCAGCCAGTCAGCCTGGTGGCGCAGCAGCCAGGGCCCGGCCTCCTTGGTCTGGGCCGCCGCTGCCAGCAGGTGCAGGGCTCGGGCCAGGCTGCCGCTGGCGCTGCAGGCGGGGCCGTGTTGTGCCAGGGCCGCCGCCGTTGCGGCCTGCTCCTGGCAGGCCTGGTGAAAGGGAAGGGCCTGGCCGAGGGGGCCGGGGCCGGGTTCGCCGTTGGGGCGGCAGAGCAGCAGGGTGCCGGAGGTGCCATCGATGGCGATGGCTCCCACCCGGCGGCGTAGCTCTATCGGCAGGCGGGAGCACAGCGCTTCCAGGCCCGTCACCCAGCCCCAGGGTTGCTCCAGGCCCCTGGGGTGGCTGGGGTAGGGACTCGCTTCCTCGACCAGTCCGGGCCCACCCGGCTCAACCAGGGCGATGCGCAGGCCGCTGCTGCCCAGATCGATTCCGAGCCCCAGCCCGCCCATCGGCAGCCCGGTCTGCTGCCTCAGACGGCCACGCGTGCGGTGGTGGCCTGTTGGAGCTTCGCGGCGACGGAGTCCACGTCTTCCCAAGGCAGCTTGAGATCGCTGCGGCCGAAGTGGCCGTAGGCCGCCACGTCCTGGTAGAAGCGACCGCCCCGCTGCTGGGGCAGGCTGCGCAGGCCGAAGATCTCAATGATGGCGCCGGGGCGCAGGTCAAAATGCTCCTGCACCAGGGCGGTGAGGTCGGCGTTGCTGATGGCCCCCGTGCCGAAGCTCTCCACCAGGATGCTCACGGGCTTGGCCACGCCGATGGCATAGCTCAGCTGCACTTCCACCTTCCTGGCCAGGCCGGCAGCCACCAGGGCCTTGGCCACGTAGCGGGCGGCATAGGCGGCGGAGCGGTCCACCTTGGTGGGGTCCTTGCCGGAGAAGGCACCACCGCCGTGGCGGGCATAGCCGCCGTAGGTGTCCACGATGATCTTGCGGCCCGTCAGCCCGGCGTCCCCCTGGGGGCCGCCCACCACGAACTTGCCGGTGGGGTTCACCAGGAAGCGGGTGTCGGCTTTGCTGGGCTTGAGGTTCAGATCAGCGGTAGCAGGTTCCACCACGTGGGTCCAGAGGTCGCTGGCGATGCGCTCTCGCAGGGCCTTTTCTTCCGAGATGCCGTCAATCTCGGCGGTGTGCTGGGTCGAAATCAGAATCGTGTCGATCGCCACGGGCACGTCGTTCTCGTACACGACGCTCACCTGGGTCTTGCCGTCGGGCAACAGGTAACCGAGGCTGCGGTTGTGGCGCACTTCCGCCAGCCGCCTCGCCAGCCGGTGGGCCAGGCTGATCGGCAGGGGCATCAGCTCCGGCGTCTCGTTGCAGGCGTAGCCGAACATGATGCCCTGGTCACCGGCCCCCACCAGGTCGAGCGGGTCGCCGTCGTGGTCGTCGGCCTCGTTCACCCCCTGGGCGATGTCGGGAGACTGTTGATCCAGGGCCACCAGCACGGCGCAGCTGTTGGCATCGAAACCACCGGCGCGGGCACCGCTGTAGCCGATCTGGTTGATCACCCCCCGCACCAGGGTGTTGAAGTCGACGCGCGCGGTGGTGGTGACTTCGCCGGTGATCAGGCACAGGCCGGTGTTCACCACGGTTTCACAGGCCACCCGTGAGGACGGGTCCTGGGCCAGCAGGGCATCCAGGACCGCATCACTCACCTGGTCGCAGATCTTGTCGGGATGCCCTTCGGTCACCGACTCGGATGTGAAGACGTAGCGGCTCATCTGGCCCAATCCAACGTGGGGCCAGCCTATGCGGCGGTGGTGCGCACCTCCAGCTCCCGCCAGTGGCTGAGGCAGGGGAAGCAGGGGTCGAGCGGAGGAGGGGTGCTCCAGCCCGCGCCATAGCCGAGCACCACGGGCACTCCGGCCTGCTCGGCCATGCGCAGGTCGCTATTGGCATCGCCGATCAGGGCGCAGCGCTCCACGGGCACCCCGAGCTCGGAGCAGAGGGCGTGCACTGCGGCCGGGTCCGGTTTGCGGGGGCTGTGGTCGGCGCTCCAGCAGGCGTGAAAACGGGAGCTGAGCGCCTGGCTGGCCAGGAAAGCCGCGATGCCGGCCCGGTCGTCGTTGCTGATCACGGCGCAGGCCACGCCGGCTGCGTTCAGCGCCTCCACCAGCTCGTGTAGCCCTTCGGTGGCGATCGGCCGCTGCTGGCTGCCCTGCCCATGCAGGCCATCGGTGGCCGCAAAAATGGCTTCGCTCAGTTCCAGGGCCTCAGGCCAGCCCAATCCCACCTGGGCCAGGGCCGTGGCGGTGGACAGCAGGTTGTGGGCCCTGGATCCGACGGCTGTGGCCCCGGCGGGGTGGATGGCCTGCTCCTTCAGCCCGTAGGCCCGCTGGAGCAGGTCGGCCAGGGTGTCGGTCTCGCTTGCCGGCAGCTCTGGGTGGCGTTGCTGCAGCAACTGGCGGGCATGAAAAACCCTGGCCGAGGCCAGGGCGTGGAGCATGGGCTCACTGATCGAGATGGTGCCGTCCTTGTCGAACAGCACCGCCTCGATCCGGTGGGGATTGCCGATGGCATCAGCCAGGAGTTGGCCCCGCAGGAGCAGGTATGCCATCGGGGTGATCGGGGCCGCTGGGAACTCAGTCGAGGGTCACACCCATCGGCTCGTTGTCTTCGGCCTGCTCCAGCAGCATCTGCTTGTAGCGGGCGGCCATCTCCTCGGCCTTCTCGAACACCTTCTGGGGGTCGGTGAGCATGTCGCCGGGCTCGGGCTCGAGGGCCTTGGTGGACAGGGAGATCCGGCCCCGTTCGGCGTCGAGGTCGATGATCATCACCTTCATCTGGTCGTTCACATTGAGCACCGTGTGAGGCGTCTCGATGTGCTCGTGGCTGATTTCGGAGATGTGCAGCAGGCCGCTGACACCGCCGATATCGATGAAGGCGCCGTAGGGCTTGATGCCGCGGACGGTGCCCAGCACCACTTCGCCCACCTCGAGGCGATTCATCTTGCGCTCCACCAGGGCGCGGCGATGGCTGAGCACCAGGCGGTTGCGCTCCTCGTCCACCTCAAGGAATTTGAGCGGCAGGAAGTCGGCCACCAGTTCTTCCTTGGCCTTGCGGGTGCTGATGTGGCTGCCGGGGATGAAGCCGCGCAGGCCCTCCACCCGCACCAGGGCACCACCGCGGTTGGTGGCAAACACTTCGCTGTAGATGGTGGCGTCTTCCTTCTGCAGCTGACGCACCCGCTCCCAGGCGCGCTGGTATTCGATGCGGCGGATGGAGAGCGAGAGCTGGCCGTCTTCGTTCTCCTCACTCATGATGAAGAACTCCCGGATTTCGCCGGGCTGGAGCACGTCGCTCAGGCCCTCAACCCGGTTGATCGACACCTCCTGCAGGGGCATGAAGGCGGCGGTCTTGGCGCCGATGTCGATCATGGCGCCCTTCGACTCGAGGGCGAACACGGTGCCATTGACGACGTCGCCAGGCTTGAAGTTGTAGTCGTACTTGCTCAGCAGGGACGCGAACTCATCCAGCGTGAAGCCCACGCCATCCACGTCGTTGCGGGAGGTGGCCCGGCTGCTGGGGTCGTCGGCGGTGGGGACCTCTTCCGGAATGGCCAGGTCCAGATCGTCGCCATCGTCGCCGGCGAGATCGAGATCAGTGGCTGCGCTGAGGGCGTCAGGGCTGTCTGCGGCAGTGCTGAGCGCCTCGGTGCTGGTGTCGGAAGGGGTCACGGTCATGGAGAGATGGCGGCCTGCCAGGGGCAGAGTGAAGGAAGGAGCGATCTGCCCGCCAGCAGACCGATCGCAGTCGATCACTGTACCAACGTGACTGGCTTCAACCTCTCAGCGCTGCCGTTGCTTTCAGCTGATGGCCGCGAGGCTGGGCTTCTCCCTCAGGCGACCACTGCCGCGCTTGTGCAGACCCTCAAGGGTGGCCACAAAGTCGCTCACCCCCTGGAACTGGCGGTACACCGAGGCAAACCGCACGTAGGCCACCTCGCTCATGTCACTCAGTTGCTGGAGCACCAGCTCACCGATTTCGCCGCTGGTCACTTCCCGGCCGCTGCGTTGCTGCAGCTGCAGTTCGATTTCGTCCACCACCGCTTCCAGCCTGGAGGGGGCCAGGCCGGTCTTCTCGCACGCCCGCAGCACGCCGTGCAGCAATTTGGCGCGGTTGAAGGTTTCCCGGGTGGAGTTGCGCTTCACCACCGTGATGGGCACCGTTTCTACCCGCTCGTAGGTGGTG